>CAYUOD010000442.1:0-2853 GCA_964446225.1 uncultured Acidimicrobiales bacterium
CGCAGTCCGCAGTGCATTCCGCCGGAGCGCATGCCCCGTCTTCACACCCGTGCTCACGTACGCGGTGCACGAGGCCCATCTACCGCGTCGGGCGCGGCCCGAGTATCACTGAGTAGATGACTACGAAGGAGGCGAGACGGCAGGCGCGGTGGGGATGTCGATATGACCGACTTCTGCGCGGAGCTGGGTTTCGTCAAGCATCGCACGCGTTGCTCGCCAATAACAGGGTGCGAGCTCAAGGTAGCGACCTCTGGGCCAGAACGGGAGCACGCGAATCATGTCGCGCAGGTAGCGCTCTGGGTGGAGGCGATGGAGCTTCGCCGAGGCAATGAGGGTTAGGATCCCGGCAGCACTCTCCGCATGCTCGTCGCTTCCGGCGAAGAGCGCCGAATCACGGACGCGAACAAGCTTTCGGAGCTGGCCCTCCGAAGGGTTGTTGTCGATGCGGAGGCGGCCATCTTGAAGGAAGGTCCGAAACGCAGTCTCATGGCGCACGCTGTAGCCAAGGGCGCTGCAAAGTGTGCCGCGTTCGTTTCTTACTTTCTCGTACTCGGCGCGAACAAAGACGAAGAACTCGTCGACGAGTGGACGGAGATGATGATCGCGAAGCTGTTTGATCTTCGACGGCGGCGGCTTCTTGGCGCGGATCTCCGCATCGAGTTTGAATATCTTTCCGATGCGAAGCAGCGCGGCGCGGGCCACGGCGCACTTTCCGTGCGCTGCCTCCCAGTATTTGCGACGGGCGTGACTCCAACATCCCACTTCGATACGTGCGCAACCATCGTCGTCGGGGTCGCCTGCATTTCGGTCGCCGCCCCGCCGAAAGAGCACGTCGTACACGCTCGACGCATCGGCCTGGATATAGCCGTCGAAGCCCTTGAAAAGACCCCAGACAGCGCGACTGGTGTGCCGCGCGCTGTAGTCAAAGAGCACATGGCGGTGGTCTGCGATGCGGACAAAGTAGTGTCCCTTGCGGCAGGCTTGGCGCTTGCTTTTTGGCTTCTTCCCGCTTTCTTTCTCGGGCCGGAGAGGCTGAATCGCAAACCCGGTTGCGTCCGTCAGAATGCAAAAAGCGTTCTCCCGCGCGTCCTGATCCATCGCGTGGACAATCGTTGCACCGAAAACGCCGCCGAGACTCTCCATCCAGCGTGACATGCTGCCGCGGCTCACGTGCACGTCATCGCGCGCCATCTTTTCTTCTTGGCGGTAGAGCGGCATCCCGTCGCAAAACTTGTCGGTCGCGATATGCGCCAACGTCGAGGGAGTGGCGAGGCAGCGCGTCAAGAGTTGTTCCGGGACGGCCGCCGTTTCCAACTCGGCAAGGCCGTGGGCGTTGGTCGTGACATACTTCACGCGCTCCGTGACGACGTGGCGGTAGCCGCCGCGCTCATAGCCCAGTTGGCTTGTGGACTCATGGCCCATGACCTTGGCCTCGCCGGTGAGGACGAGTGCTTCCATCACTGGGTCGGTGATGCGGATGGTCTCCTTCGGCAACGAAGCGAAATCCATGGGACCCCGGCGACCTTTTGGCTTTCTCTTCTTCTCTTCTTGTTGGGTCCCGTCTTCTAGCGCGTCTTCCGTCGCGTCCTTCGTCACCTCGACCTCGCCGAGCGTACCGGCGAGGTCGTCGAGTTTCGTGCTCAGCTCTTCGAACTCCATCTGCAGTTGCGTGGTGTCAACACGTTCGGCTTTGGCGACAACAAGGCGATGCCTCGCCAGCGCCAGCTCTTCTTTGAGCCTTTCATACGTGGTCCAAAGTCGCTTATAGCGAAGCTCCAGAGCGACGTGCTCCTCTTTCATTGTCGCAAGTTGTGCGTCACGTTTCGCAGCCTGCGAAAGGCTCCGGTGTAGGAGTTCTCGAAGGGTGTCAGCGTCCATGTCGCGGAGCGAAACCGTCTCTGCTCCTGCCATGCTCCCTTGTTAAACCATGTCGATCTTTGCGTCCAACCTTTCCCTTCGAATCGACATCGCCCTCCGCGCTTTTCGTTCAGTGAAAGGTCTTCTTCGTTTTCTCTTTTGCGGCTTGAAGCCCCTCGAGCAATTCGTCGAGTTCGCGCTCGTTGAGTTCTACGACCGGGTCCTCGCCATCTGCCTCCGTGGGCTCCGGCAGTGCGAAGCGCCCTTTGTCCAATCGCTTGTGGAATATGCACAGACCGCTACCATCAAAGTACAGCGCCTTCACCATCGTGCGGCGGCGATTGAAGAAGACAAAGAGTGCCGCGCTACGGGCTGACCGGCCCATCCGCTCCGTGACAAGTCCCGCCAGACGGTCAAAGCTTAGCCGCAGATTCACGGGCTCAAGCGACACGTAGACCTCCACGCCGTGCGGGATCACTTCTTTGCCTCGAAGAGCGAGAGCACCTGCCGAAGCGCATCGGCGTCAAGACCCGCCGGCACCTCCACCGACACCAGACGTAGCATTCCGCCAGGCGGCTCAACCTTGTTCCCTCCGACCTTCTTTACACGCGCCATTCGCACGCCCTTTGCCGCTTTCCGCTTCAGTCGGCTCGACCAAGTGTGCAAACTTGAGACCTTCAAGCCGTGCTCCGCGCTGTACACCGGTCCCGTCTGCCCGCTTGCTCGCCACGCACTCACGTGCGCCGCCTGTTCTTCTGCTTTGCTCATCCACGCAACATGAGCCCCAGCTCAGCATCGCGAAAGATGCGGCTCGTGCATCGCGTACGCAGGCCACGGGCGAAGTCATAATACAACGCTCCGCGGGCGACGAGAGACTCCCTTTGACCGGCCGCCGCGGCGGATCGTCGTGCTCCGGCCCCGTCATGTGACACGGATGCCGCCTGGAAGGCGGGCTAGCGACGAGCCGGACGAGTGACAGAGTGCTCGCGCGGCTTG
>CAYUOD010000443.1:0-2851 GCA_964446225.1 uncultured Acidimicrobiales bacterium
CCGTTGATCTGTGTGTACTCACCCGGCGTAACCTTCGCCGGCTTGACGACATAACGATGATCGGACAGCTCGGCAGTTTCACCGAATGCGTGGCCAGCCTTAAAGGCGGCACGGTTGGCTGCGATCACCAGTTCTTTGCCCGCGAACTTCTGCTCAATCCAGTCGAACGTCGGCTCGGTCGGGCGGGTGTAGAGCCAGGACACGAGACCCAGGGCGAAAAAGTTCTTGCTGCGCTCGGCGTCGCGTGGCTTCACCCCGAGATCCTTGACGGATTCCTTGGTGATGCTCGTCATGGGCACCTGAATGAGTGTGAGGTGCTGGAGGCGGTCATCCTCAAGCGGATTGCCCTCGTAGCCTGCCTTGGCGATGTTGCGGTCGGTGAACGCGTCGCTGTTCACAATTACCGTGCCGCCTGGGATCATGCGATCCAACTGAGACAACAGGCCCGCTGGATTCATCGCCACCAGTACATTCGGCGCGTCGCCCGGGGTGGTGATTTCGTGGTCGCTGATGTGGACCTGGAAGGCCGATACACCAGCAATGGTGCCCGCGGGTGCACGAATCTCGGCCGGGTATTCGGGCAACGTCGAGAGATCGTTGCCCAGCGCCGCACTGACGCTGGTAAACCTGTCTCCTGTGAGCTGCATCCCGTCGCCGGAGTCACCGGCGAACCGTATGACCACCTGATCCAGGAGCCGTTCCGGCATTTCCTGTTCGGCTGTATCTGACATCGTGTTTCCTTTGCCTCCGGTCACGCCACTGTGACTGAGTCATCGAGATATACGTCCTGAATTGCGTGCAACAACGCTGCGCCCTCATCCAGCGGACGTTGAAACGCTTTGCGGCCACATATAAGTCCCATGCCGCCAGCACGTTTGTTGATCACCGCGGTTCGCACTGCATCGGCGAGATCTGTCTCACCAGAAGATGCGCCACCACTGTTAATGAGGCCGATTCTTCCGGCGTAGCAGTTCATCACCTGCCAGCGCGCGAGATCAATGGGATGATCGGTGGTCAGTTCGTCGTACACGCGGGGATGCGTCTTGGCGAATCCAATCGCGTTGAAGCCGCCGTTGTTCTCCGGCAACTTCTGCTTGATGATGTCAGCACCGATCGTGACACCCAGATGATTCGCCTGAGCAGTCGTGTCGGCGGCTACGTGGTAATCGACGCCGTCCTTCACAAACGCTGGGTTTCTCAGGTAGCACCACAGCACGGTGAACATGCCAAGTTGATGTGCCTCTTCGAATGCCGCCGAGACCTCTTGGATCTGCCGGTTGCTCTCCTCGGAGCCGAAGTAGATCGTGGCTCCGACACCTGCTGCGCCCAGATCGTACGCCTGCGCCACTGTGCCAAACGGGATCTGATCGAACGTTGGTGGGTAGGTGAGCAGCTCATTGTGGTTGAGCTTCACAAGGAACGGAATCTTGTGCGCATAGCTGCGCGACAACATCCGTAGGCCGCCAACTGTTGAGGCCACACCGTTGCATCCACCTTCGATGGCGAGCTTCACGATGTTTTCCGGGTCGAAGTAGATTGGATTCGGGGCAAAGCTTGCCGCCGCAGTGTGTTCGATGCCCTGGTCCACCGGCAATATTGAGACGTACCCGGTGCCGCCGAGACGTCCTGTGTTCAGCAGGGCCTGCAGGTTCCTGAGTACCTGCGCTGGCCGGTCACTCTGAGCAAAGACATCGTCGATGCTGTTGGGCCCGGGGAGGTGGAGCTCAGCGCTCGTTATCCCAGTGGACGTGTGGTTGAGCAGGTAGTCGGCGTCGCTGCCGAGAAGCTGTGAAAGATCCACGAGGACATTCACCTCTCAAATTCGGTTCGGGTGTATCAGCCCGATGTTACCGAAGTTTGCGAACCCCTCTGCGCGCTTCGGTTTAGCTCAGAGCGTCTGCCCGCTCGCGGGCGTCGGCGAAGTCCGGAGCCTGGCTGGCAAGATGGCGAAACTGCTCTCGGGCCCGCGGGAAGTCGCCAGCCTTCTCGTAAAGGTCCGCCAGTGAATACCAGAGCCTGAAGGTGTATTCGTGGGGACGCTTGGGGCGCATCGGACCCTTTTGCAGCAGTCGTATCGCGGCCGGAATATTGCCCTGATCAGCCAGAGATCCTGCAGCCACAATTCGGCCTTCGACAACCAACTCTCCGCTGGGACTGGCGTCCCGGAGATCGTGCCAGGTCTGTTCCACCATCGAGTGCTGACGCAGCGCCCGGTAGCAGTCGGCGAGCACGTGATGCTGCTCATAAGACATCGTGAGCGTCTGGAACGCCTCGAGTTGAGCGATAGCCAGCTTCCAACGTCCGAGTTTGTAGAGCGTGAGCCCGTAGAGCTCACGAACCTGTTCCGAAGAGGGAAACCGTTCACTGAGTGGCTTCAGAAGCTCGGCTGCATCGCCGTAGCGGTCAGCCGCGTACGCCTGGGCGGCCTCGCGCAGGCGGGACTCGAAGCGTCGCATCTGCTTCTCGGTAAGAGCTGACGCCTCAGGGCCGGTGAGCGCAACCGCAGTGGCGACTCCGGGTGTCTCGGGCTCACCGCGCTTCTTCTTCGGCGGGCGTTTGCGAGAGCCCGTTTTGCCATGGTCAACCCAACGGTCATCTGACCGCTCGGGAGCTTTAGTAACTTCTTCGTCCTCGTCGATAGGCCGCTTCTGGGCATCTTCACGATCGAGGGAGCCGGCGCCCTTACGTCCAAGCGAACCCCACTTGGCCGGGCCCTTGCGATAGTCCACCCACTCGTCTGAATCATCCCGACCGCGGCTTGGCGGCCGGTCCGACCCACTGCCATTCCTTGGCGGACGGTTCTTATTGTTGGAGTCAGACATCACAAACGATCCTACGTGGCCCAGTCCCG
>CAYUOD010000444.1:0-2845 GCA_964446225.1 uncultured Acidimicrobiales bacterium
AGAACAGCCTGCGCAGCGAGGTCGACCTGGGTCTTGAGCGCCTTGCGCTCAATTCTGCTGAGCGTATTGATGGCCATATCAGCTCCATCATTTTCGAGGTCGAGAACCTGGCCGGCGAGGACTGGATCAAGGAGACGGCGGCAGCCCAGCAGGGCCAACAAGTAGACGCCAACACAGATCTGGCTAAGGATCTGATCCAGGTCGCTAATCTCAGCTTCAGCATCAACTCGCTAACACTGCTCAACGCTGACGGGGCGATCATCGCTTCAACTGATCCGTCGGGTCAGTCCCAGAGGCGCGCGTTGGGAGTTGTGGAGCCTCCTGGTGACGCTTCACTTGTCAGCAGTTCATATGAGGGCTGTGACGGCAGATGTGTCTCCTTGTTGGTCAACGTTGAGGACCACACCGGCCGAGTCGGGCTTCTCGTTGCCGAGGTGCCCGTAGGCAGGCTGTTGATGCAGAACACCGACAGTGGGCAGCCTTCATCTGGTGCAAGTTTCCAACTCGTGGAGGTTTCAGGCAGCCAGCCGGTTCTGCTCTCATCAAACGATGGTGGTGGGGTTCGGTTGGATGTGCAGCTGACCATAACCGAGGCTGCACAGAACGCTCAGGTGGTGGCGGTGTCTGCGGGTCAAAGCAGCACGGGAACCCGGCTGGTGACGGCCTATGTTGGCATCGATTCAGCCCCATGGATTCTCGCAGTCAGTCTTGACGGGGACAAAGCGTATTCTGGCCTGCACGGCGTGCGACGCGCGCTGATCATCTCTTTTGCTGTTGTAATACTCGGACTCTTCGTCGCCGCGATGCTCATCGGCAGTTGGCTTACCCGCAGACTCCAACGGGTTACTTTCGCGGTTGAGGCCGTCACCGCGGGAGATCTGAATCGCAGGGTCGTTGATCCAATCGACGATGAGTTGGGCAGAATCTCTCAGGCCTTTGACGCGATGGCTGAGAAGTTGGCGAGGCGATTGAGCGAGGAACGTGCGCTGCGCACGAGGCTTGAACAGCAGGCATTTTTTGATGCACTAACGGGCCTACCCAATAGGCATAGTTTCGAAAGTCACCTCGATAGCGCTCTCAATCGGTCCAGCCGCGACGGCAAGGACATCGGCGTGCTGTTCCTTGATCTCGACGGTTTCAAGCGGGTGAACGACAGCGTCGGTCACGCCGTCGGCGACGACGTGCTGCGGGCACTTTCGGTGCGCCTCGGCTCTTCTATGAGGGCCTTTGACACCGTCGCGCGTTGGGGCGGCGACGAGTTCGTGGTGCTCTGCGAGTCGATCGAGTCTCCCCATGATGCGCTCGTTGTCGCGCAGCGGCTGATCGCCGAGGTCGAGACTCCATTTGAGATCGCCGGTGAGCAGAGGTCGATCTCGGTCAGTATTGGTATTGCCGTTGGTAACGGTTCGACTCATACGCGCAAGGAACTTATCGACGCAGCTGATGGTGCCATGTATCAGGCCAAGGAACTGGGCCGGTCCCAGTACGTCATGGGCATGTCGGCGTCGGACTCTACGGCTGAGTCCGACAGCGATACGCGTCGGGACCGGATTGCCCGGGCGCTGGTGGACAAGGAGCTGCGAGTCGACTTTCAGCCTGTCGTGTGCCTTAAGACCGGCCGACTGAACGGTGTCGAGGCCCTGGTGCGGTGGCAGCATCCCGAGCGAGGACTTCTCGGGGCTGGGGAGGTCATCGCTGCGGTCAAGGGAGATATCCTGGCGTCCCGTCTCGACGATTGGGTCCTGGAGACGGCGCTCTCCATGTTCTCTGACTGGCGCAAGAAGTATCCGTCAGCCTTGGAACTCAGGCTGGCGGTGAACGTTGGCGCAGACCGTCTGGACACTCCGGGTCTGGCTGAGTTTGTTGCTGGGCTCATGGCGCAGTATGGACTTGCCCCCGAATCTCTGTGTATCGAGATTCCTGACACCTGGCTGTGTGCACAGTCGGACCAGGACAATGATGTTCTTGAGCGGCTTGCTGCGCTTGGGCTATGCCTTGCGCTGGATGGCTCCGGGGCCATGAGCGACGAGCTGCTTGATGAACTCGACCGTCACGGCGTTTCTATCATCAAACTTGATCGCTCGTTGCTGAGAGCCGCTGGTGACGTTGCCGCTGGTGATGATGATGCGGGCGACGATACCGGGGGCGACGATAATGCGGGCGACTTGGAGCGGCTCATCAGCAGCGCTCTACAGAGGGATCTGACAGTAATTGCTGAAGGTGTCGAATGGGAGTACCAACTGGGTCTACTTCAGGGACTCGGTTGCCAGCTCGCCCAAGGCTATTACTACTCCAAGCCTCTAGCGGTCTTCGCAATTGAGCAGCAGATCTCAGTTATGGCGGACGCGGGAACCTAGGCGACGGCCTCTGAGCCCGCGAATGGGGCAGGGTCGCCGGCCAGCGGTAGCTGAAGGCGCGAGCGCCAAGCCAGGTCTTCTTCCAGAGTGTCCAGCGTGTCGGTCCAGCTCTGTGGCTCCCAACCCTCGGCCGCTCCAGCGAGTTCACCACTCTGGCGAATGTGGAGCAACGCTGGGAGGTGTTCGAGCCCCGCGTTTCTCACGAGTTTCCTTTCGGGGTCCACGAACGTCTGGAACTCGTCTGTGAGATGGTCCAGGAACCGTCGGGCACCCTCGGCGTCGCTTGTGCACAGGAATCCAACGCGTACGTCCGCCTGGTTGTAGTGGCGCAGTACGCGGGCTCCGGTTTCAAGTATCCAGGAACTCTCGATGGTGTAGGGATCGACTGCCACGAGCAGCATGTTGAACGTAGTCAACCATTCCGGAATCGTGTAGTCGTTGCCGTTGATGTCGGCGAGGGTCAGATCGTTTGCAAGATTCGTAGCCAC
>CAYUOD010000445.1:0-2843 GCA_964446225.1 uncultured Acidimicrobiales bacterium
GTCTCTCGACGTACGACGAGTCTGGCGTCTCCATCTTTCACGAAGACGGCGGCCGGGCGAAGGACCTTGTTGTAGTTGGATCCCATCGACAAGCCGTAGGCACCCGTCACAGGGGTCGCCAGTATGTCCCCCACGGCCGCGTCAGCCGGCAGTTGGGCCTCGGCCAGCAACACGTCGCCCGACTCGCAGTGCTTGCCGACAACGCGGGCACGAAGCGGGCGCTCTGCTCTGACAGCCCTCGGCAGGAAAGACTCGTAGCCACTGCCGTAAAGGACTGGCCGCGGATTGTCGCTCATGCCCCCGTTCACGGAAATGTAGGTCCGGATGCCGGGGATGTCCTTGATCGTGCCGATCTCATAGAGCGTGACGGCCGCCGCAGCCGCAATCGACCTGCCCGGCTCAGCGCTCAGGGCCGCCTGAATCCCACATTGCTCAGCTGCTGCCCGCAACACCTCGGCCCATTGACTGATCGTCGGCGCCTCTTCGCCCTCGACATAAGCGACGCCCAGTCCGCCACCAATACACAACTCAGGCAGTCCCAACGGCACCGAGAATTGGGCGATGACTGCCAGGGCCTGCGCGAACGAGTCCACCCGGAAAACCTGGCTGCCTATGTGTGCATGAAGACCGACAAGTTCGACCGAGTCGCTGTTCTTGGCTCGATCGATCGCACGTTGTGCGTCACCGGCGGCCACGCCGAATCCGAACTTGGAATCGTCCTGGCCTGTCTGCACGAACTCATGCGTCTCAGCCTTCACACCGGGAGTGACACGCAAGAAGACTTTCGGAGCCTGGCAGCCCTGGGCGACCAACTTGTCGATGCGGTCCAGTTCGACGAAGGAGTCGACAACAATGCGACCAACACCCTCGTCCAGCGCCATAGTCAACTCTGCATCCGACTTGTTGTTGCCGTGAAACACGAGACGGTCTGCGGGCACTCCCGCGTGGAGAGCTACGAAGATCTCGCCTCCCGTGGCAACGTCGAGCTTCATGCCTTCTTCATGGGCGAGCTTTGCCATCGCGGTACACAAGAACGCCTTGGTTGCGTAGGCCACGTCACTGCCGAAGGCAGCGACCGCTTCGCGGCACCGGGCGCGTAGTTGAGCCTCGTCGTATACAAAAAGCGGGGTGCCAAACTCAGCTGCGAGATCTGTCAGTGCGAGGCCGCCGACAGCCAGACCCTGCTCTGACTCGGCGGCGCTGTCCGGAAGGAGATCCCAGCCAATAGGAGCCGACACTACATTTCCTCTGGCGCAGACACGCCGAGCAGTCCCAGGCCAGCCAACAGACCAAGGCGGGCAGCTTCGAGCAGCCACAGGCGGGCCTGCGTAAGTTTCGGGTCAACGTCGCCGATGACATAGCAGTCTCGGTAAAAAGCGTGAAAGGCCGCGGCAAGCTCGCGCACCCAGGTCGTCACGCGATGCGGAGCCCGGTCAACACACGCCGATGCAACCGTGTCGCTGAACTCGCTCAGGACACGCAACAACTGCAGTTCGCTCTCGTGGGTGAGCAGGCTCAGGTCTGTGTCCGCCAACGCTCCCCGCTCAACGCCTGCCGCAGCGACCTTCCGCAGAATGGAGTGCAGCCGGGCGTGGGCATACTGCACGTAGTACACGGGGTTTTCCATCGACTGCTCGACTGCCTTGGCGAGATCAAAAGTCTGACGGGTGTCGGTGGACTGCATCAGGTAGATGAATCTCGTAACGTCAGACCCAACCTCGTCAATGACATCCTCGAGTTCGATGATGTCGCCTGTGCGCTTGGAGATCTTGACCTCTACGCCGTTACGTTCCAGATTCACGAGCTGCAGGATGCGGAAGTCCAGGTCACTGTCATCGTGACCGAAGTAGGACATCGCAGCGTGCATACGTTTGGTGTATCCGTGGTGGTCTGCTCCGAGGACGTTGACGAGCAGATCGGCACGACTGAATTTGTCGCGGTGGTAGGCAATGTCGGGCGCCAGATACGTGTATTCGCCGTCGGACTTCACGATGACGCGATCCTTATCGTCTCCGCGTTCCTCGCTACGCAACCAGGTGGCACCCTCAGACTCGTAGAGTCCGCCGGCTGCTCGGAGCTCGTCAAGCGTGATCTCGAGGGCGCCGTTGGAAACAAGTGACCGCTCGCTGAACCAGGTGTCGAAGGCTATGTCCAGCTTCTTGAGGGTCGCCGCCTGACTCTTGAGTGCCCTTTCATACCCCCACTCCAAGGCATCGACGTCTGCTGGCATTTCTGCTGCCCAGTCGATGATGTACTGCCCCAGGTACCCGTCCTCCGGGGGCTCCTCACCGTCTCTGCGGGCCACAAGCGACGCCGCGTAGTTCTGCATCTGCACGCCTCGGTCGTTGAGGTAACACTCGCGCTCCACCTCGTAGCCGCATGCCTCGAACAGACGCGCCACAGCATCGCCATACACCGCTCCCCTGCCGTGACCGGCGTGCAGCGGCCCGTTGGGGTTGGCACTGATGAACTCGACGTTGACCCTTGTGTCTTTGCCGACATCGCTGTGTCCAAAGCTTTCGCCCGCCTCAAGGGTCTCAGTGAGGACCTCATGTAGCCAACTATCCGCCAGCCGGAAGTTCACGAATCCAGGACCGGCGATCTCAAGAGCCTGCACGTGAGGGATGTTCGCCGCCTCAAGCGCCGCGACGAGACGCGCCGCGAGCTCCCGGGGATTCGAGCCTGCGGCCTTGGAGAACACCAACGCCGCGTTCGTTGACCAGTCCCCGTGTTCGGGACGGGCGGGTCGTTCGAGGTTCACTGGTCGATCTGCAGTTTCGATACCCAGGCTGGTCAGGGCTTCTGTCACTGCAATCACGAGATCGTCGCGGATCACTCGTCCT
>CAYUOD010000446.1:0-2839 GCA_964446225.1 uncultured Acidimicrobiales bacterium
CCCGGTGCTGCCTGGCTCGACGCGCTCCGCGGCCAACGCGTGGATGTCACGCTCGCGCAAGATGATGAAATATTCGTCACCAACTGCGACCTCGTAGCGGTCCTCGGGAGCAAACAGCACCCGATCTCCGCTCTCGACACTGCGCACATTCGGCCCAGCGGCGACCACCTCGGCCCAGACGAGGCGCTTGACGACCTCGACCGTGTCAGGAATCAGAATGCCGCCCTGGCTCATGCGCTCGACCTCATCAGCAGGCGGCTGCACGAGGATACGATCCTGCAGCATCTTTATGGGCAGGCGGTGGGCAGACTTCTTGCTGGACGATTTTGCGGTCTCGGTCACGGGCTGAAACGGTACTGCCTCCAGCGGCACACGGCGACCGGTCGCTAGACAGGCGGACGGACGAGTACTCCATTTGCCAGCAAATGGCGCTTCGCTTCAGCAATCGTGAACGTACCAAAATGGAAGATCGAGGCCGCGAGGACCCCTGTCGCTCCGCCCAGCTTCGCGCCGTCAACAAGATGATCCAGGGTGCCGACGCCACCAGAGGCGATGACTGGTACGTCAACCAGGCTCGTTACCGCTCTCGTCCACGGAATCTCGAAACCCCGATGCGTGCCATCAGCGTCCATTGAATTCAACGTGAGTTCGCCCGCACCCAGGCGCACGGCTTCCTCGGCCCAGCTCACAGCGTCAAGACCCGTACGGGTACGACCGCCGTGCGTAAACACTTCGTAGCCACTCGGTCTCGTTTCATCTGAGCGGGCGTCAATGGCAACCACGCAGCACTGTGAGCCGAACTCGTCGGCGATCTCGGTCACCAACTGCGGACGCGACACTGCGGCCGTGTTGATCGAAATCTTGTCTGCCCCGGCCCGAAGCAGCCGTCGGGCGTCTTCCACCGTCCGCACTCCGCCACCCACAGTCAGAGGAATGAATACCTGCTCGGCGGTGCGCCTGACCACATCAAACATCGTCGCCCGATCACTGGAGGATGCCGTGATGTCATAAAACACAAGCTCATCTGCGCCTTGCTGGTCGTACTTGGCGGCCAACTCGACTGGGTCGCCGGCATCTCTCAGATTGAGGAAGTTGACGCCCTTGACGACACGTCCGTCGTCCACATCCAAACAGGGAATGACCCTTACGCTCATCATGACGTGCGAGCCGCTCCCGTAGCGACGACGGCATCCTCGACAGTGAACAAGCCATCGTGAACCGCCTTGCCGACGATAACGCCCGACAAGTTGTTGCCACCCGCCCGCAGGCTGCGCAGTGCACGGATATCTGCGAGCGTACCGACGCCGCCAGAGGCGATGACGCCAAAAGGTGAGGCCCGCAGAGCGCCGCCAAGACCGTCTATATCTGGGCCCTCAAGGGTGCCGTCGCGCGCGATCTGAGTCACGACGATCGCCTCGATTCCAGCACACTCGCGATACTGCTCGAGCACGTCGAGCACGTCGATGCCGCTCCCGACGGTCCAGCCGTGAACGGCCACTTCACTGCCCCGCAGGTCAAGACCCAGCGCCACAGGCTGCAGCGCTGCGATCTCCTGCACGAGGTCAGGGTCCTCAACGGCCGCTGTGCCCATCACCACGCGGGCTACCCCGGCAGCGGCGAAGGTGCGAGCGGTCTCGACGCTACGAATGCCACCACCCACCTGTACGGGCACATTGACCGCCGCGACGATGTCCGCAATCACTCCGGAGTTCGTACCTGTGCCGGAGCGGGCTCCGTCGAGATCGACCAGGTGAATCCAGGGCGCGCCACGCGCCTCGAAGTCGCGCGCAACTTCAACTGCATCCCGCTCGTAGGTGGTGACCGCGTCGTAGCTGCCCCGGAGGAGTCGAACGCACTTGCCGCCGAGTAGGTCAATGGCTGGATACAGGTCCATCAGTGCTCCTGTTCGAGCTCAGAGAGAAAGCCGCGCAGGATTATCTGACCCACAGCGCCGGACTTCTCCGGATGGAACTGAGTACCCCAGATCCGATCCTTGCGTACAATCGCCGCCACCTGAGTGCCGTACTCCACTGACGCCACGACATTTGCCTGCTCACCATCGAAGGCATAGCTATGCACGAAGTAGCACCAGGGGTCAGAGCCCAGATCTGCTACGAGAGGGTCCTCTGGGTCGGAGAGAATCAGCTCGTTCCACTGCATCTGAGGACGCCGCACCTCAGCGGGGAGCAGATGTGCTGTGCCCGACAAGAACCCCAACCCCTCGGCGTCAGGGTTCTCATCGGATGCCTCGAAGATCAGTTGCATCCCAATGCATATGGCGAGCAGTGGCTGAGCGCGGTCGACCACATCTCTGGCCACCTCATCCAGGCCACTGCGTGCCAGCTCACGCCGACAGCTTCCAAAGGCACCAACGCCGGGCAGCACCGCGGCCTGCGCGTCCCGCACAAGGCCAGCGTCGTCAGTAAGGCGCGCGTCGGCACCCGCCTTCTCAAAAGCTTTCTGCACGGACCGGAGATTCCCGATCCCATAGTCAAGGATCGCCACCAGCGGCCGGGTCACAAGACACCTTTGGTGGATGGCACAGCTTCAGACTCCACGCCGACAGCGTCACGGACTGCCCGTGCCACCGCCTTGAAGCTCGCCTCGACAATGTGATGGGTGTTGCGGCCGCGCACAAGATCCACATGCAACGTCCAACCTGCTGCGGTGACAAGGGCCCGCCAGAACTCCTCGAACAACTGGGGATCGAACGGCGGATCACTCAGGATCTGCTCACCCGGAAAGTCGAGGGAATAGTGCAGGTACGGTCGCCCGGACAGATCGAGAGCGACCGCCACGAGAGCCTCATCCAGGGGTACCCGCGTGTCAGCGAAACGCC
>CAYUOD010000447.1:0-2838 GCA_964446225.1 uncultured Acidimicrobiales bacterium
GAAGTCATGTCACTGTGGCCAAGTTCGTCGCGAAGGTGGGCGCCAAGTGCATCGTGTTCGGTGAGTTCTTCAGCAACCTGGAGAGCGAGGCTCGGTGAGAGTCCTCTGGCCTCATAGATCTCCGTCAGTTCCCTGAGCTCAAGGTCGGGGAGGGTTTCAAGCGAACGCTTTTCGATTTCTATGTCGGCAAGCTCGACGTCTTCTTGCGCTTTCACGGACACATACTCGCCAGCGGACATCGACATTGCCCCGGCCACAACAGCAGCCACTCCTGCGACGACGATCTGTGTTGTCGTGGCCTGGCTCGCAGCGACACCGATTACGAGGCTTGCGGTAGAGACCAGCCCGTCGTTCGCCCCAAGTACTGAGGCCCGCAGCCAACCTGCTCGGTGCCCGCGGTGCTGTTCGTCGGCGTGGAGGCGTTGTGTCATCGAGAGTCGATACTAGTTGGACCCGCGGCGGTTACGGGCGACTGAATTCGCTGTTACCCGTTCTTCGGCGGCGTGTACCCACGTGGCCAAATCGGTGGATGCGCGGCGTCCCAGGTGACACCCACGAACGTCGTCTCGGTGAGCGTCGCGTCACGGAAGCTCGTGTTGGTGAGGGTGGCGTTGTCGAAGCAGCAGCCAATGAGGTGGGCGTCTCGGAAGTTCGTGCGGATGAGGTTGGCATTCGTGAAGTCACAAGAGTAGAGATTCGCCTCGCGAAAGCTACTTTTGGTGAGGTCGGCGGCCACGAAGCTGACGCTGGACAGGCCCGACCTGTAGAACTTGGCGTTTGTGACATCCGCTTCAGAGAGGTCTACTTCTGAGATTTTGCTGCTGATGAGGATTCCGTTGCGGAGCTCGACTCCGGCCAGGTCCGTGTTGCTCACAACGGCCAGGTAGAAGTCTGCGTCGACCAGGATTGCTGCTGAGAAATCGCAGCCTTTGAGTACGAGACTGTGAAAACTGGCTCCGTTCTCGAATCGGCTGCCAGCGAACGATGACCCGTCGGCGAAGGTCGTTCGTGCGGGGTCACCCGGCTTGAACTCACGATCGTGGGTGGCTTCTGAGACCAGCTCCGAGAACTGCTCAACGCTAATTGCCGCGTCCTCAAGGCTGACTACTCTGCCTGCCTCCGCGTCGGCGAGAACGCGCTCCAACTGGCTGACGTCATCACTGGGTGAGGCTCGAGGTCTTTTGCGTGGTCGCATTGCTCCGCCTCAAAACTACCGCGGATGCCTGTCCGGGCGCGGCTTCGGGTCGGAGCACTCCTCGTAGCTAACTATGAATGCAACTGGGGTTGAAATTCTGGAGGCGCCTTCGGATTCTGTTTCGCGATTGGGTACTTGTGCTCTGTCGTGCGTTCGGATCAGGCTTGAGAATGTCCTCGTGATCGCGTTCCTCGGCGTACCAAACATTGTTCTCACGGCCATCATTGTCGCAGTAGTGGCAGTGATCTTTCGCTCTCGTGTATTCGGTGCGAACGAGCCGACAGACACGTCATGGGTCGATGCCTGGATGAAGGCAATCTTCATTCTGGTGGCGATTACGACATTCTCTGTGTACTTGCCGTCCTATGTGATGCAGACCTCGACGGTCGCCGGATTTGATCGTGACGTCCAGCAGCTTGTGGGTACCGCCGTCTGGTCAGTGGCGTTCGGCTCCGCGTTGTTCCTGCTTTGGTACGCCCACCGGGAAAAGAGAGTTTGATGCCTCACGGCTCTGCGCTCTCGTACTACGACAACAACATTCCCTGCCTCGCCGCTTGCCCGGTCAACACCAACGCTGGGATGTATGTCGCTGCGATTGCGGACGGCGATGATGAACTTGCCTACCTCACTGCACGCATGCCGAATCCGTTCGCTTCAGTGTGTGGACGGGTGTGTGCGGCTCCTTGTGAGGATGCCTGCAGGCGAGGAGAAATAGACCAGCCAATAGCGATTCGGGCGCTCAAGCGTTATGTCACCGAGCAGTTCGGTCCCGAGACAGGTGACGGCAGGGTCTGGGAGAAGGTAGCTGCTCCACCTGAGGTCGAACGAGAACAGAGCATCGGCATCGTTGGGGGCGGCCCCGCCGGTATGGCCTGTGCACATGATCTGCGGCGCTTCGGCTACCGAGTCACCGTGTACGAGGCAACGGACAAGCTCGGCGGAGCCATGTGGCTTGGTATTCCCGAGTACCGCCTGGACAGGGAAGTCCTCGCGCGGGACATTGGCGCGATCGTGGACCTTGGCGTTGACGTCGAGTACAACACCAAACTCGGCACCGATGTCACCCTTGACAGTCTTCGGGACACCCATGACGCAGTCTTCTTGGGCATCGGTGCGACCTTGGGTCGGGGACTCGATATCGAGGGCGCGGACGCCGATGGTGTTTTCAAGGCGATCGAGTTCCTCATCAACATGAACCGGGGCTTTGAGGTCTCCATTGGTGGTCGAGTCCTGGTCGTAGGCGGTGGCGATGTGGCGATGGATGCCGCACGTACTGCTCTTCGTGCCGCCGACTATGACGCCAAGAACGGCGACGCTGTGCCTGTGGCACTTGGTCCCATGGACAGCGACAGATCGCTGATGACCGAGGCGATTGACGTGGCCCGCTCCGCGCACCGGGCCGGGGCCAGGGAGATCACGGTGATGTCGTTGGAGTCGCGCACGGAGATGCCCGCTCACGACTTCGAGATCGAAGAGGCTGAGCAGGAAGGCATTAGCTTCCTGGATCGACGCGGTCCTGCGCGGATAGTCGTTGAGGACGGACGTGTGGTCGGACTCGAGACGACTGGCGTGAAGCGGGTGTTTGATGAAGACGGACGCTTCAGTCCCATCTTTGATTCTGATGACACCATTACCTATGAGGC
>CAYUOD010000448.1:0-2834 GCA_964446225.1 uncultured Acidimicrobiales bacterium
ATTGTCTGATTGTGAGCTCCGGAATCGACACGGATCCTCGTTCTCGTCACCTCGTTGACGACGCACATACCCTCGGCCTGCCCTCGGTTACCCACATCCAGGTCGAAGAGATCTACCACCTCGAGGGAGATCTGACGGGCCACGATCTGAGCCTGATCGCCGAGAAACTTCTGGTAGATCCTGTGGTGCAGACGTATCGCTGGCGAGATTTCGCTGAGGAACCGGGCGTCATCATAGAGACGACGCCGCGCCCGGGAGTAACAGACACCGTGGCGGCTGAGCTTCTCGAAGCTGCCGCGCTGCTTGGCGTCACCGGACTTCGACGAGCTGCCACAGGCAGGCGGTTCACGATCGAGGGCATCGGCGATGAAGTACAGCTTGAGACGTTGGCCAAGCGACTGCTCGTCAACCCGGTGGTCGAACGCTACGGATTTGCCCCTCTTGAGGCCAGGTACCCCTCAGATGAGGCGACAGAACTGCACGTTGGCGAGATCCCGCTCTGCGGACTCAACGATCTCGCCTTGAGTGAACTTTCCGCGAGTCGGGGACTCTCGCTTGATCTCACGGAGATGCAGGCGATCAGGGACTACTTCGTGATTGCGGGCCGGGAACCAACTGATGGCGAACTTGAGATGCTCGCCCAGACTTGGAGCGAACATTGTGTGCATAAGACGTTTCGTGCACGCATCGAAACCGGGAACGGGGTCGTCGACGGTCTCCTCAACAGCTACATCCGTGCTGCCACCGAGGCCATTGATCCAGCCTGGATCCGCAGCGCCTTCGTAGACGACGCAGGCATCATCGAGTTTGATGACGAGTTCGATGTGTCCTACAAGGTCGAGACGCACAATCATCCGTCGGCCATTGAACCCTTCGGGGGCGCCAACACCGGTGTCGGCGGTGTCGTGCGCGACATCCTGGGAGTGTCGGCGCGGCCGATAGCGGTCACTGACATCCTCTGTTTCGGTCTGCCGGACATGGCACCGGAGGAACTGCCACCCGGCGTGCTGCACCCTCGTCGCATTCGCTCAGGAGTTGTTGCTGGCGTCGGTGACTACGGCAACAAGATCGGCGTGCCAAATGTCGCCGGAGCGGTTGTTTACCATCCCGACTACACCACCAATCCGCTGGTATTTGCAGGCTGTGTCGGTATTGCACCGAAAGACTCCCACCCGGTTGGAGCGAACCCGGGCGATCGCATCATCGTGATCGGTGGAGCTGTTGGCCGCGACGGTATCGGCGGTGCCACCTTCTCGTCGCGGACCACCGCGGCCGAGACCATTGACGATGCCGGATCGTCTGTGCAGATCGGTAATCCGATTGTCGAAAAAGGCCTGATTGAGGTGGTGACGCGGGCCAGAGATGCCGGGCTGTACACAGCGATCACCGACTGTGGCGCTGGCGGATTGTCTTCTTCGGTTGGAGAAATGGCCGAGGAGATCGGGGCGTCGGTCGATCTCGCGACGGTGCCCCTGAAGTATGCCGGGCTGCAACCCTGGGAGATCTGGCTCTCTGAGGCGCAAGAACGCATGGTCATGGCGGTGCCAGATCCTGCTGCCCTCAAAGAACTGTGCGAGATCTACGAGATTGGCTGCGCGGACATCGGCGAGTTCACGGGTGATGGCCGGATCAGCGTCCGCCACGGCGAGCTCAGCACGATTGATCTGGACTGTGCGTTCCTGCACGATGGACTTCCCAGACGCACGCTGACCGCAGTCCTGCCAGACACGTCCCGGCCTGACCGTCGGGCTGTTGACGTTGACCCTCAGGAGGCTCTGTTCCGTCTGCTGGCTCACCCTACGATCGCGTCAAGCGAGAGCATCGTGCGCACTTACGATCACGAAATCATGGGCGCCACCAGCGTGCGTCCCTACGGAGGCATAGAGGCGGACGGTCCCTCAGACGGAACCGTTATCCGCCCGATTGGCACGCACGGCGATAAGGGCATCGTGCTCGGCATTGGCGTGAATGCCCTGTTTGGACGTCTCGACGCCTACCGCATGGCGCGATCAGTCATTGATGAGGCGGTGCGCAATGTCGTGGCCGCGGGTGCGAATCCTGATCGCATCGCCATCCTCGACAACTTCTCCTGGGGTGATCCAACCCGGCCCGACAACCTCGGCACACTCGTCGAAGCGGCAAGAGGATGCCACGACGGGGCACTCAGCTTTCTGAGTCCGTTTATCTCAGGCAAGGACTCTCTCTACAACGAGTTCGTTGCGGCGGACGGATCGCGTAGGCCCATTCCCCCCACGTTGGTGATCTCGGCTCTGGCGATGATTGACGATGTACACGACGCCGTTACCTCCGATCTGAAGCGAGCCGGTGACCACCTGTTCTTGGTTGGCGAGACTCGCAATGAGCTGGGCGGAAGTCATCTTGATGATGTTCTGGGCGAGGACTTCGGTGGCGCAGTTCCAGCTCCGGTGGACAGCGCACTCGACCAGTATCGGCGCCTTCACAAAGCCATGTCCGAAGGGTTGGTTGCTGCCTGCCATGATCTCTCAGAGGGCGGACTTGGTGTCGCTGCAGCCGAGATGTGTGTCGGCGGCAGACTCGGCATGCGCCTCCGAGTTAAAGGAGAAGCGATCATCGAGTTGTTCAGTGAGACCAACGCACGGTTCCTGGTGGAAGTCCACCCGGACGACCTGGAACGTTTTACCTCAGCTGGCCTGGTCGCACAGGATCTGGGGGTCGTTGTCGCAGAGCAGCGCCTGGTCATCGACGGCGAGAGGTGGCTTGTGGACATTGGCGTTGAGCAGATTCTCGAGGCTCTGCGATGAGCAAGCCGAAGGTCCTCGTATTGCATGCTCGCGGCACCAATCGCGACGAGG
>CAYUOD010000449.1:0-2828 GCA_964446225.1 uncultured Acidimicrobiales bacterium
GGGAGCCAGGCACAACGCTTGAGATCCAGATCCCTCTCGACAAGTGGAACGACCTTCCTGCGCAGTACCAGGCGGCAATCGAGAATGCTGCGGCCAACGCACATGCTCGGACGGTTGCCAAGTACGACGTGTTGAACACTCGTGACCTGCAGGTCGTGAAGGAGTTCGCGGACATCCGCGAGTTCTCTCCAGAGCTGATGGACGCATTCAAGACAGAGACCGAGACTGTGCTTGATGACGTCGCTGCAGGCGATCCCCAGTTCGCTGCGATTCTCGGACCATGGCGTGAGTTCCGCGATGGCGTGGCCGAGTGGCATGGCCTGGCGGAGCGTTCGTACCTGAATCAGCAGACTCAGGTCTAGTTCAACCAGTCGATATCGCTATTAGTGCGCGGTGCTTTGCACCGCGCACTATGCGTTTTGCATTGCACTGAGTTCACGTTCGTGGGACTTGGTTGCGTTGTAGGAATCTGCGCCGATGAGCCAGTTGGATATGAATGCCGAGCCGCCAGCGCGGCTGACTTTGGTGTTTGCTGGTAGCCGCTCAAGCGGACCGTTGGCCACCACCCTGATTCGACTTCCTCGCAAGAGCACCAGATTCTGGTTGGTGAGCACAACAATCGTGTAGGTCGTAGTGGCCGTGCCCGCAATCGCCGCGCCGGCCACACCGAATCCGGCTGGCAGAATGAAGCCCTCGAAACCGCTGACGGCCGCAACCCCGGTGAGCAGGATGAATGACGCCACAACGAAGGGGACCATGAGACGGTGGCGCTGCCAGACCTGCGCGGCGTGGAGGATCTCATCGTCTGGTCGCAGGTATCGCCTGATTGATCGCAGTAGGACACGTCGTCTCATCGTCGTAAGCGTAAGCGTTCTACTCGGCGCCACCGCGCTGGCAGGTTGCAGTGATGGCGGCTCGTCGGGTTCGAGCGACCCCCAGGGCCTGGCGCGGGCTTACGGCATCGTCACGACGCAGTGCGGCGATGCCTCAGGCACCGAGGGCACAGCAGTTGCCATAGGGGGCGGGCAGGTTCTGACCTCGGCTCATGTCATCGTGGGAGCTACCACGGTTGTCGTGCAGACACCGGGTGGCGAGGAGATCGGCGCGCGGATCCAAGGTGTGGACACTGATCGCGACCTTGCGTTGTTGGCTATCCCTGATGATGGCTTCGAGCGCGTGGAGTTTGTGGAGGTCGCCCAGGGGGCAGCCGTCACTGGCTACACGCGCAGCGGGCCGGTGCCCGTTGAGATTTCAGAGGTTGCCATGTTGGACGTGGTTGAGGTGCGGGGAACTGACCGTTCAACGCGTGCTGGCTACCGGGTGAGTGGCGAACTCGGTTCGGGAGACTCGGGTTCAGGGCTGTATACCGAGGAGGGTCTCGCGGCCTCGGTGTTCGCGACTTCAACCGAAGATGACTCGGTGAGTTGGGCGACTGCAGCATCTGAGATCGAAGCGTTTCTCGCCATGGAGTTTGCCGAGTCCTATGTCTGCGATCCCGACGCGTCGAAACTGACCAATCTGGACTTTGAGCCAGCCGCTTAGGGTTGAGCGAGGAATGCCGTCGGGGTGCAGCCCATCTCGGCCCGGAATGCCACGACGAACGCGCTAGGTGTGGAGTAGCCAACGCTGACGGCTGTGCGGGTCACGTTTGCGCCCTCAATAAGGAGCTCGATCGCGGTCAATATGCGGGCCCGTCGCTGCCAGCCCGCCAGGGTGAGCCGAGTTTCGCGCCGGATAAGACGTTCACAGTTGCGCCTGGAGGCAGCGACATGGTCGATGTGTTGTGAGAGTGGGTCCGCTGGCGAGCTGAGAATTCGGTCGGTGAGTTGGACCAGGCGCTTGTCAGTAGGCAGCGGAAGTTGCAATGGCATTGAGGGGAGTTGGGCGACTTCGTCCACGAGCAGGCGGTACAGCGCCGCCGTGTGGTCATCGTCCAGATTCAGTGGCGAAGTGTCCACGGCACGCAGGATGAGTTCGCGAGCCAGAGGCGGAACGCTGACGATGCGCACCGCGGACTCGAGGGCGCCGAGCCCGGAATCAAAGTAGAGGACCCTCACCGCTGTTGGCCGGGTGGTCCAGATCCGGATTCGGGTCTCGTCGCCAATACAGAGAGCTCGCTGAGGTGGCAAGGTCCAGGAGTCGGAGGCGGTGCGCGCCACGAGACCACCGGATACTGCGTAGACAAGTTGTTGCCACCCTGGCTGTTTCGGCATTTCGACATCGCCCCGCGGGTGGGTCACGGCATATCCGCGGACCAGTGGCTCGTGTTGGCGCATAATCAACATTATTGGTCATAACATCGACAGTACGCCAGCTCTATTCGTATGATGCTGACGCCATGACAGCAAACCTTTCCCATTTCGCGATCAACGCCGATGACGTTGACGCCTCGCGCCACTTCTACGCGTCGGTCTTCGGCTGGACCTTCACCGCTTGGGGTCCGCCGGGCTTTTATCAGATCCAGACCGGCACCACTGAGAGCCCAGGCGTGCCGGGAGCTCTTCAAGAGCGGCGGCAACTGTTGGACGCTCCTGTTCGGGCCATGGAATGCACGTTTGGCGTCGACGACGTGGCGGCGACCCGTGAGCTTGTTCTCAAGGCGGGCGGAACGATCCTGATGGAGCAGTTCACGATCATGGGAGTCGGCCACCTCATTGCGTTCGAGGATCCGGGCGGAAACGCCGTACTTGCCATGCAATACGACGAGAACGCAGAGTAGCGACGGTTCGCTATTGCTTGGTATCGTTTCTCTTTGTCCAACGATGCCGATTGCAGTGTGTGGATTCAACGATGAGCAAAGTAGCGGTAATAGGCGCGGGCTATGTGGG
>CAYUOD010000450.1:0-2820 GCA_964446225.1 uncultured Acidimicrobiales bacterium
CAGCCTTGAGCGCAGCAAACCGAGCCCTGAGCGGCTCACTCCAGATCTCGTCCTGGCCCTTGTACGCGAGCACCGCCACGAATGGGATTCCAGCATCAATTGCGGCCTCAGCACCGAGCTGCTCTGCACCAAGACCCAGACCCGTAACCACAACGAGGTCAGCGCGAAGCTTTGCCTCGTACTCAAGCATGAGCGCAAGGCGTTTGCGTACAGCGGCGGCGATCGGATTCGCCCCGTACCCGCCGAGTTCGGGCGGACGGTGACCGGTAATCAGTATCCCGTGCCCCTCGATCGGGGCGCGAACTCCTCCGCCCCCTGAGCCCGGTTTGGGACGAGTTTGTCCGGCACTGTCGCTCGGCAGGCCACGGATGACTTCAGGGCCGAAACGCTCACCTGAGTCAGCCTCCTGGCTCTGCGCTGCACCGGTCGCAAGAGCGTCGGCAGCGTCGTTCATGGGATGGCCGCTGTGGCCCTTGACCCAGGTAAACGCGACGTCCCCTCTTGCCTCAACCAGGTCGATGAACGGTTCCCAGAGGTCGCGATTTGCGACGGGGTCCTTCTTCGCGTTCTTCCAGCCTCGTTTGCGCCACCCCACATGCCATTGATCACGAAAACAATTCACGACATAGGTTGAGTCGCTGACAATCTCAATAGGCCCCGAAAGTGTAGACACGGCACGAAAAGCGGCCATAACTTCCATGCGTTGATTTGTGGATTGGGCCTCGAACCCGTTCGCCCAGGGGCCGCCCTCGACCACCCAGCCCCAGCCTCCCGGACCGGGATTGCCGAGACAGGCTCCATCGGTGTACGCACGAATTACCACGAGGTTGACCCTAGCTGACCTGCACTAAGAGGGACTCCGACGAGACCCGGGTACGGTGAGAGCGGTTGCGGCTGTGACACCCAGCAAGGGGATACCCCATGGACAGTGACGCCAACGCCAATCGCTACCTGGTCCTCGCGAACAAAACGCTGGGGGGAGAGTCGCTTGCCCGCCATCTCTACGACACGCTGACCAGTGACCGGAGTTCGGTTCATTTTGTCGTTCCCTGTACCCCTCCCCCGGGGCATCTCGCCTGGACTGACGGTGATGCTGAGAAGGAGGCGAAAGGCCGACTAGAGATCATGCTCGAGTTCGCGCAGCTCATCGGCGCGCAGGCCAGCGGATCGCTCGGCGACATCGATCCCGCGCTCGCCTGCAGTGAAGCGATCGATTCCTACGGACCATTTGACTCGATCATCGTGACCACCCAACCCACGCACCTGTCCCGCTGGCTGCGCCTGGATGTCCTCCACCGGATCGAACGTAATACCGAACTGCCGGTCACCCACATCAGTTCAACGATCGCGGGGACACCCGAGGAAGCCCGCCAGCTCATTCGGGCATTCCTGCACACCAAGGGCATCACCAACTTCTAGCCCCCGGTCACGGTGCCGTTCTGGGGTCGGACCCAAAGTTTGAGAGATCGTGTCCGAACTGCTGAGAACGATGCGATCATAGTCACATGATCTTCGATGGCTTTGTGCATCAGCTTCCCGACATCGACCCGGCTGAGACCGGTGAATGGATGGATTCCTTCGACTCCGTAGTGAGCGAACGGGGCCGGTCGCGGGCACAGTTCATAGTGACGACGCTGCTGAATCGTGCCAGAGAACTACAAGTGGACTTCCCCGCATCGGTGTCCTCTCCGTACGTGAACACGATCTCCAGCGAGCGTGAACCCTGGTTCCCGGGCGATGAGGATGTTGAGCGACGCCTCCGGGCATTTATCCGCTGGAACGCGGCGGTGATGGTGTCCAACGCCAACAAGCACGCCGACGGCATCGGCGGACACCTCTCGACCTTCGCATCATCGGCTGCGCTGTACGACGTTGGACTAAACCACTTCTTCAGAGGCAAGGACGACGGCAACCCGGGCGACCACATCTACTTCCAGGGCCATGCGGCTCCCGGCATGTATGCCCGCGCCTTCCTCGAGGGGCGACTCAGCGAGGAAGACCTCGATCACTTCCGTCGTGAGATTGGTAGGACTGGACTGTCCAGCTATCCCCACCCTCGTCTCATGCCCGAGTTCTGGGAGTTCCCGACGGTCTCCATGGGGCTCGGTCCGATCAACGCCATCTACCATGCCCGCTTCAACCGTTACCTTGAGCACCGCGAAATCGACGACACATCGGCATCCAAGGTGTGGTGTTTCGTGGGCGACGGCGAAAGTGACGAGCCGGAATCACTTGGCGCGCTGCACCTGGCCTCCCGCGAGAAGCTCGATAACCTCATCTTCGTCGTGAACTGCAATCTGCAGCGCCTGGACGGGCCAGTACGCGGCAACGGCAAGATCATCCAGGAACTCGAGGCCGTCTTCAGAGGCGCCGGCTGGAACGTGATCAAGGTCATCTGGGGATCCAAATGGGATGACCTCCTGGCCCGTGATACTGACGGGGCACTGCTCAACAAGATGAACGACACCGTGGACGGTGAGTACCAGCGTCTCTCCATCGAAGACGGCGCATACATCCGCGAACACTTCTTTGGGCCGGACCCACGCCTCCGCAAGATGGTGGAGCATCTCAGCGACGACGACCTCCGCCATCTGCCCCGCGGCGGACACGACTACAAGAAGCTCTACGCGGCCTACAAGGCGGCTGTGGAACATCGCGGCTCGCCGACCGTGATCCTCGCCAAGACCGTCAAAGGCTGGACACTGGGCGCCGACATCGAGGGACGCAACGCGACCCATCAGATCAAGAAGATGACGCGCGACCAGCTGCTTACCCTGCGCAGCCGCCTTCACCTCGAGGCAGACATCCCCGAAGATTTCG
>CAYUOD010000451.1:0-2818 GCA_964446225.1 uncultured Acidimicrobiales bacterium
TCAGCATCTATGACCAGGCCGACGCCGTACGGCTCACGACCTACGTCCTGAGAGACCTCAACCTCGACGCAAAACGCTTTCCGCCCCGGACGATCCACGCTCTCATCTCGGCCGCAAAGAACGAACTCATCACCGCAGAGGAGTACACCGCCAACGCGGAAAACATCTTCGAACGCAAGGTGGCCGACGTCTACACCGAGTACCAGCAGCGGTTACTCAAGGCCGGCGCGATGGACTTTGATGACCTCCTCGGCATGACGGTCGCCCTGTTCAGAAAGCACCCCGAGGTACTCAAGACCTATCAAACGCGCTTCAAGCACGTCATGGTGGACGAGTACCAGGACACCAACCGTGCCCAGAATGAGATCGTCCTGCAGTTGGCGGCAGAGCACGGGAACATCTGTGTGGTGGGCGACTCCGACCAGTCCATTTACCAGTTCCGCGGGGCAGATGTCCGCAACATCCTCGAGTTTGAGGATGCCTTCCCCGAGTGCACGGTTGTCGTGTTGGATCAGAACTACCGGTCCACCCAGACGATCCTCGATGCAGCCAACGCCGTCATCGCAAAGAACTTCGGACGCAAACCCAAGGACCTCTGGACCGATCAGGGCTTCGGCGAGAAGATCCAGCACTATCAGGCCGACGACGAGTCCGACGAGTCTGCCTGGGTGGTCGACGAGATCATGAAGCTGCACGAGACCGGCCAGTTCCGCTGGAACGAGGTAGCAGTCTTCTATCGCACCAACGCGCAGAGCCGAGTACTCGAAGAGCGCCTCGTACTGAGCAACGTGCCCTACAAGGTGCTCGGTGGCACTCGCTTCTACGACCGCAAAGAGATCAAGGATGCCATCGCGTATCTGCGAGCGGTCGTGAATCCCGGCGACGAGGTGAGTCTCAAGCGGGTGCTCAATACTCCCAAGCGCGGCATCGGCGATACGTCAGTCGGCAAGATTGACAGCTTCGCCAGAGCGCACGGCTACACCTTCTTCGAGTCCCTCTCACATGCGTCAGAGGCTGGCGTGGCGGGTAAGGCACTCAAGGGCATCGACGTGTTCAGTTCGCTCATAGCGGAGATGCAGGCCGAACAGGAGCTTGGTCCGGGCCGACTGTTGCAGCAGACCCTTGAGCGCTCGGGCTACATGCGTGACCTGGAGTCCGAACGCAGCATCGAGGCCGAAGGGCGGCTTGAGAATATCGCTGAGTTGGTCGGCACGGCCGGCCGTTTTGAGACGATCGAGCAGTTCCTTGAAGAGATCAGCCTCGTATCTGATACCGACAAGTTGGACGACGACTCCCAAGTCGTTCTGATGACGATGCACTCTGCCAAAGGACTTGAGTACCCATATGTGTTCATCCTGGGTATGGAGGACGGTGTCTTCCCGCACAGCAGGGCGCTCAGTGACCCGGATCAGCTCGAGGAAGAGCGTCGCCTCTGTTACGTCGGGATTACTCGCGCGCGTGAACGTTTGTACCTGGTGAACGCCTGGAGCCGCACCCTATTCGGACAGACACAGTACAATCCACCCAGTCGGTTTCTGGCCGAGATTCCTGAGGTTCTCATCGAATCCACCGGTCAGAAACGAGGCGCCGGTAGACCTTCTGCCAGCTGGGGCAGTTGGGGCGGAACGGGTCGCGGTGGGTCGAGTGACAGCTGGGGATCCAAAGGTAAGACGAAGCCGGGCGGCATCGAATCGGGAATGACCATCCGAGAGCGTCGCGAGGCCAGAGAAGTCGCCAGAGAACAGAAACGTGAGGTGACACTTTCGACGGGATCTGTCGATTTCAGTGTGGGTGACGGGGTGGTGCATGCCAAGTTCGGTGAGGGAGTCATTATTTCTGCCGAGGCGATGGGTGGCGATGCGATGCTCATCATCAACTTCGCTGATGGCGTGGGTGAGAAGACGCTCATGGCTGGATTCGCAAAACTGGAGAAAGCATGAAGACCATTGGTCTGATAGGCGGCATGAGCTTCGAATCCTCGATCGAGTACGAGCGCAAGATTTCCAGTGAGATCAGCCGCAGACTCGGCGCTGGGCACACCGCGAAGCTGGTGACGATCACCGTCGACTTCGCGGATCTTCACGCCAAGCAGGAGGCCGGTCTGTGGGACGAACTCCACGCGGAGATGGCCGAAATCGCTCAACGCCTTGAGTCGGCCGGCGCTGACCTGGTGCTCATCTGCTCGAACACGATGCATGTGAGTGCCCCGGCTGTTGAGGAACGCATCACTGTGCCGCTGCTTCATCTCGCCGACGCGACCGCTTTCGCGATCAAGGCCGAAGGTATCTCGAGGGTCGCGTTGCTGGGCACCCGTTTCACGATGTCAGAGGACTTCTATGTGGGCCGCCTTGAGCGGATGCATGGGCTGGAGGTGCTCGTACCAGATGAAGGCGAGCAGGACTTCGTCCACGAAGTCATTATGTCTGAGCTGACCCGCGGTATCCAGACCGAGGAGTCTCGTGCGCGGTTCCTGGAGATCACCCATCGACTCCGTTCCGAGGGGGCCGAGGGCGTCATTGCCGGCTGTACCGAGATTGAGCAGTTGGTGTTCGCTGAGCACCTCGACTGCCCCTACTTCCCGACAGCCGAAATTCACGCCATGGCAGCGGTGGACGCAGCGCTCGCCTAGGGGTACATCGGCGGCGGGTTTGTTAGCGGTCTTCTGCGAGTTCGCTCGTTGAGACCTGGGCTGAGTCGGCCCGCGAGGTGAGCCAGGCTCCCGCGAGGATGATGACCGTGCCGAGCACGCTGATCATCTGTACGGTCTCGTCTCGGAACGTCACCCCAAGCAGGAGGGCGATGGGTGGCGAGATGTAGA
>CAYUOD010000452.1:0-2810 GCA_964446225.1 uncultured Acidimicrobiales bacterium
TACCAGCCGAGCCACAGATGCGTGTCGGTTCCGTCCATCTGGGGTGGATGGGGCAAGATGCCTGAGCTGGGAACAACCAGGCGGCTGGGGTCTGCCTTGCGCAGCGTGCGCCTCAGGCCTCGATCCAGCACACTGCGGTTCCAGCTCGGCAGTTCCTGACGCCGGATCTGGCGTTTCCGGGCGCGTCTTCGCAGTCTCGTTTCACGGCTCATGAACTCTGCGATGGGCGTCGGGTTGGGGTCGTCGTGTGCACACCAAATCGCGAGCGAGGGGTGATGGCCGAGGAGGTCAACGGTTTCAAGGGCAAGCGTGTTTGCCCTTTTCTTCACTGAGCGGTGCATCTCGCCATGAAGCGGCAGGTCCTGCCACAGGAGCAGGCCGATGCGGTCAGCTTCCCGGTACAACTCTGGTCGGTTGATATGGCTGTGGATGCGGAGAAAATCGAGGCCGGCGTCCTTTGCGATGTGGAGGTCGTTGAGGAGTTCGCGTTCGGGCACGGAGCCAAGGCGGATATCGGCGGGCAGTAGGTTCGCGCCCTTGAGGAAGAGTCGTTCCCCGTTGACGTGCATCTGCCAGTTGCTCATCTCCACCTGACGCAGTCCGGTGCGCCGTTTGCGCACATGGCTGATCTGGTCATCTGTGACGACTTCGACCCGCAGATCATAGAGCGGCTGTTCTCCGAGGGAGTGCGGCCACCAGAGATCAGGATCCTCGACCGCGAAGCGCCAGTCCAGGAGGTTCTCACCGTCGGCGAGTTCAACTTCTTGGAGATGTGAGACGGTGCCCCCGTGGCCGCGGACGTCGGCTGCTGGATCAAGGAACGTACGGATGAGCGCCTTGGTGGACCCGTCTGCCTGAAGGCGGACGTGGATACCGAGAATCGCCCGTTCAGCGTCGGCCTCTCTACAGATGACGCGTAAACGGTCTATGCGCACGCTGCCCGTGCGCTCAAGGCGAACGTTGCGCCAGATGCCACCAGGGTTTGCGCCACTCGAGAAGGCCTGGCCGGCCTGGAAGATCCCGGTGAGGGCGCTGCTCGGGCCCTCACCGACGTCTGGGCAGTTTGCGTCTATGGCGAGGACATGCTCACTTGATGCGTGCGATGCCGCGGTGATGTCGAAGGCGTGCGGGATGCTGTAGCCCTGTGTGAGCCCGAGGTAGGACCCGTCCAGCCACACGTCGGCGCTGGTCATGGCCCCGTCCAAACAGATCCAGGTTCTGAGCCCCGTGGGATCGTGCTGCTCGCGCGCTGGTTCTGAGAAGCGGCAGCGGTACAGCACACTTTGTTGGTCTGCGAACTCATCAGTTCCGGCCCACTGGTGTGGGAGCGTGACGCCCGTCCACTCCTCGTCATTGAGGCTGGGTTCGCCAAAATTACGCCGCAGCACTTCTGTGCTCGGCGTAGCGCACCAACCGTCTGTTAGAAGGTGGCTCTCAGTGAGGTTCGGAATGTCACGCAACAGTGCAACGGTAGCAAGTGGCTCGGGTTGGCTGAGGGTCGCTCGGCTCGTGCGTGGACATCGTCACCATTCCGAGACATAAACACGCGCGGAGGTCGCGTGAATGCGCATTGCGAGAATCTGCTTGCACATTTTGTTGGAATAGGCGACAATGACATCCGTGTAGTTTCGTGGGTGTGATTGTGAGGTCATCACGAGAGCAAGGCGGGGCAACACTTTGAGGGATACCAGGCGAGGACCTGACATGAGTATCGACGAGATAGCAACAGATGAGACATGGTGGGACTTGGCAAACTGTCTCGGTGTGGATCCCGATCTCTTCTTCCCTGAGCGGGGTGCGTCAACACGGGAGGCCAAGGAGGTATGCCGCGGCTGTGTCGTGCGCATGGACTGCCTTGAGTACGCGCTCACAAACAGCGAGAAGTTTGGGATCTGGGGTGGCATGAGCGAGAGAGAGCGCAGGCGCATCCGTCGCCAGCGTGCGAAGGACCGCAGGGCCGCAGAGATGGCACCGGTCGCCATAGCTGAGCCGAAAAGCGCAGCTAGTTAGTATCTAAGGACCGTTCTAGCGAGAGATCCAACTCTGCCCAGCGTGCGCTGGGGATTCTGGCCAGCACCGCCCTGGGCACCAGTCCAACCAGCTCAGCACCGCTGACCGCGGCGTGCCCGGCAACCTGATCGAAGGCCTCCATTGGCCCCAACCTGTCAGGCTCAATGAGGTTCATTGAGACCTGTACACGGTCGCCCACCTGCAGACCAAGCGTCCTGAGACCGGGTCCTCTCAATGCGCGGGCAATGCGCTTTGCCAGCTCTAGGTCGTTGTCTTTGAGCCAGACGTTGTAGGCCACGAGGAGGCCACGAGCACCAACACACATTGCACCGGCAGTGGGATGGGGGTGGCTGGGTCCAAGGTCGGGAATGAGATCATGCCAGGCGTTCTTGCGGATCTCTGGCAGTGTGCGCTGATCGCCACCGTAGAGAAAAATGGGCACTTCGAGCTCACGTGACGCGAATAGCGCGAACTCATCGCGAGCGAGCAGAGCTTCCGCGAGGGTGGAGTTACCAATGGGTACGAACGGCACCACATCCACCACGCCAAGGCGAGGATGCACACCTGCGTGGCTGGCTATATCGAGCTGCTCAACGGCTGCCCGGGCGAGAACTCTGGGAGCCTCGACCCCAAGCAACGTGAACACGGACCGGTTGTGATGCGGGTCGCTGTGTACATTCAGCAGTTGTTTCCCGCAGAGCTGCCCGAGGCGGTCAAGAGTGGCAGCGTTGTCGCCGCTAGAGATATTGACAACACATTCCAGCATGTGACCATTGTCCCTTACTTTCGTCCGCGCATCG
>CAYUOD010000453.1:0-2810 GCA_964446225.1 uncultured Acidimicrobiales bacterium
CAGGAGAATCTCTGGCCTCGACTCAGCGAACTTGAGATGCCTGTGCACCTCATCGCGGGTGCACAGGACACGAAGTTTCTCGCGTTGGCACACGAGACCGCTGAGGCCATCGGATCCAACGCCCGGGTCACGGCCATTCCGGATGCTGGTCACAGCGCCCACCGAGAGAACCCCGAGGCATTTCTCGCGGCGATCGGTTAGCTCCCGCCACCAACAATGCGGGAAGCGTAACGTCATCCCATATGCGGTAATGGGGCGACGCTTCCCGAGGATTTAGGGTGACCCGGACCAGCCCGGCGCAACTGCCGGCCACGGATTCGCACGCTCAAGTATTCGGGCCAGGCGCAACACCACATCGTCACAGTGGCGTTTGGCCATGATCTGAAGACCAATGGGCAACTGTGCGCCAGTCATGCCTGCAGGCACCGAGACCGCCGGGTTCCATGCCAAATTGCCGAGCATCGTGAACGGAACCGACGCGCCAGAGTGCACGGTCTGACCGTCGATTTCGGTTGGTGGCGGCCCTTCGGCCTTGAAGGCCGGCACCGCAGTCGCGGGCGAGAGCAGGATGTCGATCTCGTCGAACATCTCTGCGACTTCGTACTCCAGTTTGGTGCGAGCGCGCATCGTCCTCACGTAGTCGCTCGGCTTGAGGTTCTCTGTGAGCTCAAACGACTTACGCACCGGCGGCACCAGCAGTTCACCTGCGGCTGGCCACTCATCCCGCTCAAGGTTGAGCCAGATGTCTATTGCACCGGCCCTCGCCCACACCTGGGTGGGATCAGAGAATGAGGCCTGGTAGTCGGTGCGGGTCAGGTGTGCCTCTTCGATGAGGGTCGTGGCGGCAGCTTCACAGATCGCTACGACCTCCGGATCTACGGCCGCGAAACCGAGGTCTGGCGTCCAGGCGACACGCAAGCCCTGGACGTCGAGGGCTTCAATGACCTGCTCGTAGGAGATGCCCGGATGTGGCAAGGAAGTCCGGTCGCGGCTGTCGGGTCCACAGGCCACATCGAGATGACGGGCGGCATCTCCAACACAGGTGGTGAGCGCGCCAACTACCGCGGTCTGTCCGGTGTCGACGCTGTCCATCGGGATCCGACCGAAACTGGCCTTGAATCCGAGCAGGCCAGAGAACGAAGCCGGAATACGAATCGAGCCACCACCATCGCTACCAGTGGACATGGGCACCATGCCTGAGGCAACCGCAGAGGCGCTACCGCCGCTGGATCCGCCCGGAGTCTGGGCCGGTCCCCACGGATTTCGGGTCGTACCCCAGGCACGGGACCGGGTGAACGATGTCGTACCGAATTCCGGTGAGGCAGTCATCCCAACGACCACAGCTCCTGCGGAACGCAGACGCGCCAGGTGGATCGAATCAGCCTCCTCAGGTGGTGCGTCGGTGCGCAGGAGGGAACCCAAACTCTTGGTGAGTCCCTTTGCGGACTCGAGTTCCTTGACGCCGATCGGCACACCAGCCAGCGGCCCGGGGTCCAACCCCTTCGCGACAACGCTGTCCACCGCGTCGGCTTGACGCAGAGCAGCGTCGGCGTCGACCTGCACGAAGGCATTGAGCACGCCGTTGTCCGCTTCGATGTTTCGCAATGCCGTCTCGGTCAGACCGCGTGCGCTCACTTCACCAGCGCGCACGGCCTCAGCCTGCACCCTCACTGTTGTCATGTTGTTCCCCCCAGGATCAATCCAAATGTAAGAAAAATGCCCAGCACCAACTGGGCCTTGGCGGTAGCCACCAGCACGGGAATAAGTGCGGGACCAACGGCATTGCTGCGCACGGCCTTGACCGGCGGCGCCAAGAGAGGAAACGCGAGAAATCCAACCGCGGCCCAAGGTCGCAAAAGGCTCAGAAGACCGAGCACGACCGCGGCCGCAACGAGCAGGCTGAGGTACAGGATTCTCGTGCGCTCGTCGCCCATGCGCACTGCCAGGGTGACTTTGTCGGAGCGTTCATCGGTCGGAATATCCCGGAGATTATTGGTAACGAGCAACGCTGTGGCGAAGAATCCGACCACACAAGCAGCCAGGAACGACTCGGCGGTGAGGCGTTCGATCTGCACATAGGTCGAACCCATCGTGGCCACGAGACCGAAGAACACAAAGACGAAGAGCTCGCCGAATCCCGCGTATCCATAGGGCCGCGGACCACCGGTGTAGAACCAGCCAGCCGCAATACTCGCAGCGCCGACCAGGATGAGTTCTGGTCCCACAGCCAGCGCGAGACTCAAACCGGCCACTGCTGCGACACCGAACATTGCAAACGCGGCAAGCTTCACCTGGCGAGGCTCAACGGTTCCAGAGCCGACAAGTCGGGCGGGGCCGGTGCGGCCCTCGTCGGTGCCACGCACTCCGTCGGAATAGTCGTTGGCAAAGTTGGTCGCTATCTGCAGAGACAGCGCAACGAACAGTGCTGCAGCCGAACGCCACGCAGTTATCGCAACGCCCTCACCGAACGCCGCACCCGTGCCCACAGCAACCGGCACGATCGCGGCTGGCAGCGTACGTAGCCGCGCTCCGGCGATCCAGGGGTTTGCCATCAAGGGCGTTTCGGGAATTGATCGAAGTCGGGCTTGCGCTTTTCGTTGTAAGCGTTGCGGCCCTCCTGGGCTTCCTCGCTCATGTAATACAACAGGGTGGCATCGCCAGCGAGTTGCTGGATCCCTGCGAGCCCGTCGTCGGCGGCATTCATCGATGCCTTGATCATGCGTAGCGCAAGCGGCGAGTGCTGCAGCATCTCGCGGCACCACTGCACCGTCTCGGCCTCGAGCTCAGCGAGTGGCACGACCGTGTTCACC
>CAYUOD010000454.1:0-2808 GCA_964446225.1 uncultured Acidimicrobiales bacterium
TGTGGATGTCTTCAGCGAATTGGTGAGTTTCCCCGAGCTTGTAGATCACCCTCAGCTGGAACTTGAGGTCCTGATCATTGACGAGGAGGAGTATCGCTTCCATACACCGGACAAGTCGTGGCGCCGCAAAGGCTGGAGCATCAAGGAACGCCGGCTCGTCGCTGTGCTCGCCTCTGTGCGCATCGCTGGCAGCGGCGACCTTGCCGGTCTGTTGCCGACGGGGTTGCCGAGTCCTTTCACCACTACTGACCTCGCGGCAGCGCTGGGCCGGCCGCGGCGCCTCGCCCAGCAAACGGCCTACTGTCTGCGGGCCGTCGGGGTGATCGAGGCCTGCGGCAAGAAGGGCAACACCGTCGAGTACCAGTTCACCAAACCCATAGATGCGTAACTGGATCGGCCATAGCCGCCCAGACCTACGCACCTATGCCTGCTCGTGCCGATGTGCCAGGTGGGGGAGTGAGCTGACAAACTGGCGTCCGATCTGATCGGAGCGTCAATGAGTGAACACGGGTCCTTGGAACCCAAGCCGGCGAGCGCACACACCCGTGAGCTACTCGGAGCGGTCACGGTCGGATTCGACGACGGAACCGACTTTGACGCAGCCCGCCACGGACTCGTCACCGAACACGCCACCGGACGCATTGAAGAAGGCGGCCGCAAAGTTTGGGATGTCGCTGAAAGCGACTTCATTCGCACCGACAGCCAAGCCCCTGACACGGTGCACCCCGGTCTATGGCGTCAGGCCCGTTTGAACGCCATCCACGGCCTCTTCGAGGTCGCCGACGGTGTGTGGCAGGCGCGTGGCTACGACATCAGCAACATCACGTTCATGGCGACAGACTCGGGGTGGCTAATCATCGATCCGCTGACCACTGAAGCCACCGCAGCAGCTTGCCTGGAGCTCGCCAACTCCACGTTGGGAGAGCGGCCCGTCGTTGCCGTCATCTATACCCACAGCCACGTCGATCACTACGCGGGTGTGAACGGCGTGACCTCAGCCGATGCAGTCGCTGCCGGAGATGTTCGCATCATCGCGCCCGACGGTTTCTTGCGCGAGGCGATCAGCGAAAGCGTTACAGCCGGCCCGATCATGCAGCGGCGGTCGCTCTACCAGTTCGGTCCACTACTACCACCCGGTCCCCGAGGCCACGTTGACTGTGGTCTCGGCATGGCGCTGCCGATCGGGACGGGCGGCCTGATCCCACCCACGGAATCCATCTCCTACACGGGCGAAGAACTCGTCGTCGACGGCGTGCGGATCATCTTTCAGATGACACCTGAAGCAGAAGCTCCTGCGGAGATGAACTTCTTCTTTCCTGATCTCAGTCTGCTCTGTATGGCTGAGAACTGCACGCACACGATGCACAACACGTATCCGATTCGTGGCGCGAAGATTCGTGACGCGCTGGCCTGGAGCAAGTACATCCAGGAGGCCCTGCTCATGTGGGGCGATGTCACGGACACGATGTTCGCTAGTCACCACTGGCCGCGTTTCGGCCGTGAGGACGTGCGCGAATTTCTTGGCTTACAGCGCGATGTGTACCGCTGGCTGCACGATCAGACGATCCGCCTGGCGAACCAGGGTTACACGCCCGACGACATCGCCAAGCAACTGCAGCTTCCGGACTGCTTCTCGGGGCAGTCGCACGTGCAGGGCTACTACGGGACCGTCTCGCACAATGTCAGGTCGGTCTACAACCGTTACCTGGGCTGGTACGACGGCAACCCCGCGCACCTGGAGCCCTTGGCGCCAGCAGATTCGGGCGCCCACTACCTCGAGATGATGGGCGGAGCGGAGAGTGTCATCGAGAAGGCCCGCGAATACTTCGCTCAGGGCGACTACCGCTGGGTTGCCGAGGTGCTCAACCACGTCGTATTTACAGATCCCGACAATCAGGAAGCACGCCAGCTATCCGCCGATGCCATGGAGCAACTGGGGTACCAGGCCGAGTCGGCAACCTGGCGCAACGCCTATCTGTCGGGTGCCTCTGAACTGCGCCACGGATCAATCAACTTCGGCAGGGCAATGCCGCACCGCACAGCCAATGCCATGGACCCCGAACAGGTCATTGAGATGATGGGAGTTCGGTACGATCCGGCCGAATTCGCCACGGACGCCACCTTCATTTTGCGCTTCCCCGACCTGGCCGAGACGCACCTGCTGGGCGTAAGCAATCACACCATCCATCAGCAGGCTGATCCAACCGCAACTCAGACCGCCCACGCCGATGTGGCCCTCACCCTGACCAAGGCAGTCCTCATCGAGCTGATCTACAGCACAGAGAACTTCGATGCCCATGTCGACTCAGGTGACCTGCGCATCGACACGGGCGACCGCTCGCTGTTCAAGGCCTTCCTGGCGAGCCTCGCTGGCAAGGAAACTCCGCGCCTCATCGAACCGCAGGCGTAAAGGCATAGGCGCACTGGCCTCCTACCCGACCGCGGTCCCGCTGAACAGAGAACTACAGTCGACAACAGTTAGGAGTGGCCGCTCAGGGGGAATGGCATGGCTGCATGGGGAACCCAGGGACGCGGGACCCGCATCAAGCTCGCAGTGATGTGGCCGGCGGTATTGCTCGCACTCATCCTGGCCCTTGCTGCGTGTACGGACGCTCAGAGCACCACGTCATCCACCGAGCAGTCTGCTCCACCTGAGTCCTCTACTGCTGCGGCAGCCGGTGAGATCGTGACGGACGTATCAGCGCCACCCGGCGTGGAGTTCTCAGGTGCGCCAGCCGCTGGTGGTTTTCTGTTCATCCTCACCTACACAGGCGAACGAGCAGACGGCCTCCGTGGACTGTGTTGGAA
>CAYUOD010000455.1:0-2800 GCA_964446225.1 uncultured Acidimicrobiales bacterium
GGGGCACGTGATCACGCTCAGTGGTCAGCGCATCGCCTTCACGAGTGAGAAGGACGTTCTCTCCGTCGACGGCGCGCGTGTCACGATCACGGATATCGAGTGCACGAACGGTGTGATCCACGTGATCGACGCGGTGATCATGCCCGAGTCGAAGAGTCTTCTCGGTGTCGCCGCCCACGCCAAGACGTTCGGGACGTTCCTGGCCGCGGTGGAGGCCGCGGGCCTGACCGAGCTCCTCGATGAGAACGGACCGTTCACTGTTCTGGCGCCCACCGATGAGGCGTTCGCGGCGCTTCCGGATGGGACGCTCGATGCGCTGATGAAGCCCGAGAACAAGAAGAAGCTCGTCGCTCTGGTCAAGCTCCACGTGATCGACGGACGTGTCTTCGCCGACCAGGCTGCGAAGCTAGAGAAAGCACCGACGCTGCACGGGGCGGAGCTAACGGTCGAAATCAACGAGGAGGGCGCGCGTATCGGAAACGCCAAGGTCATCGACACGGACGTTCAGGCGTCGAATGGCGTCATTCACGTGATCGACGCCGTGCTGGTGCTTTGAGTGTCATACCTGCCGCAAGCGGATTGGTGAGGGGAGCGGAACCAGGTTCAGTTCTTCCATCCAAGCCCTCCGCGCCTTCGGCGCGGCGGCGCCGAAGGCGCCGGGGGCTTGCGTGCGCCCGGCATGACCGGCAGATTGGAGGTGAGTAAGAAATTGCGAGTCCTATCCTGGGGCCCTACTGGAGGGAACCCATCACCGACGAGGCAAGAGCGTCGCCACGGAGCACCGTGGCGGGGTGGAGGGAAACAGGTCGTTTCCGTCCGCTCTCCCGTGAGGGGAGGTTTGGTGGAAGCCATAGGTGTGCATCCGTTTCGAACGCAAGTGAAGCGCCGTAAGGCGTACATGGTGGGTGAGTCGGCGCACGGCGACGAAGCCCAGTCTCCAGTGGACACCATGCGCGTATTGGCGACGGGATGGATGCAAAGTCTGCCGGGTCTTACCCGGGGAGATCTGCTGGGCTCCGCGCATGCGGTAGGCCCTAGAACCGAAAGGGACGAAGGCTGATGGCCCAGCAGAAGTCAGAGAACGGCGTAGTACCAGAAGGTCGGCGAAAGTCGATCCCAACTCAGCACCCGCCACGGGGTGAGGGAGGGAAGGCCGTTCCGGTTGAGGAAGTGTCATCGCAGCAGTTGCTGCTCTTTGCGACAGCCGAGAATCCGCGACGTAGTCGCGGAGCCAAGACCAATCAGAGCGTGGACCTGTCCACGCCGCGAGCGACGAAGGTGCCGAAGGCAAAGAGCAAGCGACGGCCAGCGGTGGCCGCGACATTGATATCGATTGTGGAGCGATTGGACGAATCGCTCGAGAAGGTCGCGGCGAATCGCGGGGCCCCCGGCCCCGATCGGGAAACGGTCGACACGGTGCTCAAGCACTGGCGAACGATCCGACCCAAGCTGACCGATTCACTCCTCTCGGGGACATTCCAGCCCGGCGACATTCGCCGCGTGTGGATCCCCAAAGGGAGCGGCGGTCAGCGCGGGCTTGGAATCCCGAACGTGGTGGATCGAGTGGTGCAGGAGGCAATTCGGTCGGTTCTCGAACCGATCTATGAGCCGACATTCCATCCGTCGAGCCACGGGTTTCGTCCGAAGCGAAGCTGCCAGACAGCGATTGCTGAAGCAGCGAGCTACCTCGAAGAGGGTCATGCGTGGGTGGTAGACATCGATCTGGAGAAGTTCTTCGATCGCGTCAACCATCAGCGGCTCATGTCCAAGCTCGCGTTGCGAGTTGCGGACAAGCCCCTGCTCACCCTCATCGGTCGGCTGCTCAAAGCGAAAGTGGTCATGCCTGATGGCGTTCGGGTGTCCAACGACGAAGGTCTGCCGCAAGGCGGTCCCCTGTCGCCGTTGCTCTCGAACATCGTGCTGACCGAGCTCGACAACGAGCTCGATCGACGCGGACTTCGCTTCGTGCGCTACGCAGATGACTGCAACATCTACGTGGGCAGCGAACGTGCAGGGAAACGAGTCATGGCGAGCATCTCGCGTTTCATCGAACGGCGACTTCGCCTGTCGGTCAACGCATCGAAGAGCGCCGTGGCCCGTCCGAGAGAACGTCATTTTCTTGGTTTCAGCCTCGAGCCTTCCGGCGACGGGCCAACCAAGATCCACCTCTCGGCACGCAGCATCACGCGGCTGGCCGAGAAAGTTCGCGAGCTGACACCTCGAAGCGGAGGACGATCGCTGAAGGCGACCATCACCTCCGTGAACCGTTATCTCGTGGGGTGGGATGGGTTCTTCCGGATCTGCACACCTGAGGTTGAGAGAGTGCTCTCAGGAACGGACGCGCACATCCGGCGACGGCTGCGTGCGATCGTGCTGAAGCACTGGAAGCGAAGAAGGACGATCGCGAAACGATTGATTCGTCTCGGCGTCAAACCACGCACGGCATGGAGGAGGATCTACGCAGGGCGCAAGTCCTTCTGGAACCTCAGCCATGACGCCGCAGTTGAACGAGGACTCCGCAACGCGTATTTCGCCGAACGGGGGCTCGTGTCACTACGGAACCGTGCACTGGCACGATGGCGGACCGATGTTGCACCCAAGCAGCTCACGCTGCCTGGCATAACTTGAGGTCGCGCGAGCGGCTAGCTGTGGGGTTCATAACCCACGGCTCCGAGGAGCCGTATGTGAACAGCACAAGTACGGTTCTGTGGGAGGGGCCTGGGGCAACCCAGGCTCCTACCCGATGACCATGGTTTGCGGCGGTGCTGCGCAACGCAGCGCGCGGGCGCCACCGCGGCTC
>CAYUOD010000456.1:0-2796 GCA_964446225.1 uncultured Acidimicrobiales bacterium
CCGCGATGGCCGAGACGTGGTGAGCGACGACGTCGTGAAGATCGCGGGCGATGCGTACACGTTCGTCGGACCGGATCTGCTCTGAGCGGAGTTGTTGCAGAGCTGCCCGGTAGCGGAGAGCGATTCCGGTGGCACCGAACATCCCCCAGGTCAGAAGATCCGAGGTTTGCTGTTCCCAGTTCGGGGCCACGGACATGGCCTCTCCGAGGATCGCAACGGACAGGGCGAATGCGATCCCGATGGCGGTATTTCGCCATGTTCCCCAGCGGGCGAGCGCATAGATCAGCAGCCCCAGCGTGAGTACATGGCCGAAGGTGGTTTCGGCTGTGTTCTCGCTGAGTCCTGCGGCGATGTCCACTGCGAACAGAGCGAGCAAGGACACGACGACGGCCATGAGGGGCCTGCTTCGTCGCCAGTATGTGGCACCAACTGCTGTGAGCGAAGCCAAGGTGGTGAAGGGCTGCCAGGTAACAACGCCCTCTGGGGCATCCGCGAGCACAAGAAGCCCGAGCAACAACACGACTGCGATGTCGCGTCGTCGTGGAGGGGGAGGCGGATCACTTGATCCACCTCGCGGCCAACGTGGCACCCGGTTCATAGGGCCACGATAGGCGTCGCGTGAACTCCTTGGAAGTGACCAATAGGTGGAATGGGAGTCGAACCTTTGGTCAGGCGCTGCCCTGATGGCGTGTCGATATGTGGAGAGGAACAATGTTCGTCCGCCCGATAGGCCATAAAGCCGTTGGCTGTCACGCTGCAGATATGACTACGCGCAACAGACTCTGCCTCGCGGCTTTTGTGTACCTGTCGGCCTTTATCGTTGTGCTCGCATCAGAGAAGGTGTACTGGTACTGGTCCGCGTTTACTGCGGGTTCAACACTCGAATTGGCTGGCTTCTACGTGCTACCGACGATGGCGGGTCTGTGGGCTTTAGCTCTGGCACCTGCTTATCGTGCGCATCAGGTGATCTTTGCTGGCGCCATATTCGCGTTCGTGGTCGAGGGGGTCCTCACGCCCGTCATCTATATAGATGGCCCGCTTCCTGTTATGGCGGCCATGTTCACGGGCTGGCACGGACTCATCGCATTCGTCGGCTTCTGGTACCTGGTTCGACGCTGGCTCCTTGCCCGGCAGCTCAGACATCTCGTTTCTGGCTCGCTGCTGTTTGGTGTGACCTGGGGACTATGGGCGCTGAGTTCGGCGGTAGCCAGCCCCCTAGAGGCCGAGGAGGTGGCCGAGCTTGGTTTCGAGCCGGCCTTGCTGACCCCCGGCGGGTTCCTGATCTATGCGGGTCTCGTCGGAACAAGTTTGCTGTTGGCGCACTGGCTGATCGGCTTTGTGTGGCCAGCGCAGTGGACGCCGGGGAAGAATTCAACCAGGGTGCTGTTTGTTGCTTCTGGCCTCTACATGGGTGTTGCCGTACTTCCGGCGGTGCTGTGGGCACCTCTCAAACTCGCCGTGTTGATCGGTGGAGCCTGGAAGCTTCTGCGGATGAAGGGCGGAGCAGCCGGTGTATCAGAGCCGACGATTCTTGCAGAACTCCGTGGTCGGGTGAGGTTCACAGATGCCGCGGCATTGCTGCTGATGCCGCTTGCCGCGGCCCTTGTCTATGGCGTTCTATGGCCGCTGCGCGTCAACAGAAATCTGCTGGACAGCGTCTACTGGTCTCTGGTGGCTGCGCAGATACTGGCTGGTGTCGTCGCGGTCACATGGGCATGGCGCCGTGCCATACAAGAGCGGCAGGTCGCTATGGAGAAATCGACTCAGATACCTGTGAAGTGACGCCTCGACGCTAGGTCCGGCGGTCCGCTATCCTCAACCACGACGTTTGGTCTGAACGTCCGGAGGTAGCAATGGGATACGTGCTCGGGATCGATCTCGGTACGACGTGGACAGCAGCCGCGGTTGAAAGAGATGGTCGCGTAGACATCGTCGGGCTTGGCAATCGCCATGCCGTCGTTCCGTCTGTGGTCTTTCTTAAGGACGACGAAGAGGTGCTCATCGGCGAGGCCGCGCAACGGCGCGCATCGACCGAGCCGGATCGGGTCGCCCGCGAGTTCAAACGCCGCATCGGCGACCCCACACCGATCCTGGTTGGCACGACGCCCTATTCGGCTGAGGCGTTGAGCGCGAAGGTGCTGCGCTGGGTTGTGGACCGGGTTGCTGAGCGTGAAGGTGGACCCGCAGACGATATTATTGTGACGCATCCCGCGAACTGGGGTGCCTATAAACAGGATCTTCTCGCGCAAGCGATTCGGATCGCTGACCTTGGTGGAAACACCACCATGATTACTGAGCCTGAGGCTGCGGCTCTTTATTACGCCTCCAATGAACGTGTGGACACTGGCGCTGTTGTGGCAGTCTTCGACCTTGGTGGTGGCACGTTCGACGCAGCGATTCTTCGCAAGAGCGACACTGGCTTTGAGGTGCTGGGCCAGCCAGAGGGTATTGAACGGTTGGGCGGCATTGACTTTGACGAAGCGGTGTTCCAGCACGTCATGAGGTCGCTCGGTGACGCCGCGGCATCCCTTGACCCTGATGATCCTCAGGTGAGTGCCGCGGTTGCCCGGGTGCGCCAGGAGTGCGTCGACGCCAAGGAAGCCCTTGCTGGTGACTCTGATGTCTCCATCCCCGTGGTTTTACCGAGTATCTCGACTGAGGTTCGCCTCACCCGTGGTGAGTTCGAGTCCATGATTCGCCCGAGCCTGACGGACACGATCGGAGCCATGCGCCGCGCGATCTCTGGCGCGAACATCAACGTTGAAGAGGTCGCGACCGTACTGCTCGTGGGCGGAA
>CAYUOD010000457.1:0-2794 GCA_964446225.1 uncultured Acidimicrobiales bacterium
GAGGGGGACTTCGACCCGGATCAGCACAAGGTCGTGTCGAACGCTTCGTGTACAACGAACTGTTTCGTGCCGATGGTCAAGGTGCTGGACGATGCCTTCGGCGTCGATCACGGCATGATGACCACGATTCACGGCTACACCGGCGACCAGGCACTGGTCGACGGTCCACACAGCGATCCCCGCCGAGCCCGCGCTGCGGCGATCAACATTATCCCGACGTCGACAGGCGCTGCGCGTGCCACGGCGCTTGTCATGGAGTCCATGGCGGGCAAGCTCGACGGATTCGCATTGCGTGTTCCTGTGGCAGACGGATCATGCACAGACTTCACTGCGATCGTCGGCCGTGACGTGAGCATCGACGAAGTCAACGACGCCTTCAAGGCTGCTGCCTCTACAGGACCGCTCTCGAAGGTGCTGAGTTACAGCGAGGCACCCATCGTGTCATCGGACATTGTGGGCGATCCTGCTTCGTGCACCTTTGATGCGCCGCTCACGATGGTGCAGGGCAACATGGTCAAGATCCTCGGCTGGTACGACAACGAGTGGGGCTATTCCAACCGTCTCGTTGACCTCACCGAGCTCGTGGGCAAGGCCTAGTCAGTGCCCGACAAGTTCGGGGTCCCACAACTCGAGGATCTTGGCGACCTTCGTGGTGCCAAGGTGCTCGTGCGAACCGACTTCAATGTCCCGTTGCGCGAGGGCGTCATTGCTGACGACATGCGTATTCGGGCGGCATTGCCGACCATCAGGTGGTTACAGGAGCAGGGAGCAGAAGTCACCTGTGCCTCCCATCTTGGGCGCCCGAATGGCGAACCCAACCCTGTCTATTCGATGGCTCCCGTGCGCGAGCGTTTGGCCGAGTTAGCTCCTGGCGTCGAATTGCTCGAGAATCTGCGCTTCGACCCCGGCGAGACGCAGAACGATCCTGCGTTCGTGGCAAAACTGGTCGACGGTTTTGACTTCTACGTGAACGACGCGTTCGGTGCGGCGCATCGTGCTCATGCGAGCGTGGTTGGTCCGCCGCTGACCTTGCCGAGCGCGAGCGGACGCCTGCTCGCCAAAGAACTAGACGTGTTGTTGGGTATGCGCACCAAGCCGAAGCGGCCGTTTGTGGCAGTACTCGGCGGAGCCAAGGTCAGCGACAAGCTGGGCGTCATTGAGGCCCTTGCCGAACTTGTTGACCAACTCGTCATCGGCGGCGGTATGTGTTTCACGTTCTTCAAGGCGCTGGGCCATCCCATAGGTGACTCGATCTGCGAAGACGAGCAGGTGGATGCCTGTAAGGCACTCATCGATGAGCTCGGCGAACGGCTCATCCTGCCAACCGATGTTGTTGCTCTTTCACCGGACGGACAAGAAGTTCGCCACATGGGCCGGTCACTGCCCGACGGTTGGAAGGGACTCGACATCGGACCGGAGTCTGCGGGTATCTTCAGCGACACGGTTACTGAGGCCCGCAGCGTGTTTTGGAACGGGCCAATGGGCATGTTCGAAGATCCCCGCTTCGCCATGGGAACCAAGACGTTGGCGACGGTGCTAGCCGAGTCGAGAGCATTCTCGGTTGTCGGCGGAGGAGACAGCGCAGCGGCGGTGGCGGAATTTGGCCTCGCTCAGGAGATGGACCACATTTCTACGGGAGGCGGCGCTTCCCTGGAGTTACTTGAGAACGGCGATTTGCCTGGGGTTGCTGCGTTGCGCAACGCCCCCGGCGTGAGCAGAGAGGCTTAGATCATGGCTGATGCCAGAATGCCGATAATCAGCGGCAACTGGAAGATGAACCAGAACCACTTCGAGGCGATGACGCTCGTCCAGAAACTGGCCTACGAGATCGATAAGGATGCGTACGAATTCGTCGAGGTGACGGTACATCCGCCGTTCACCGATCTTCGTACCATTCAGACGCTCATCGATGTCGACCGCATGGACATCGTGCTGGGCGCGCAGAATTGCCACTTTGAGAAGGATGGTGCCTTCACCGGCGAAGTGTCCGCCCACATGCTTTTCAAGCTGCAGGTGAGCTATGTGCTGGCTGGCCACTCTGAACGGCGTGAGATCTTTGGCGAGACCGACGAGGTCGTGAACAAGAAAGTGCGTGCGATCTTTGCCAACGAGATGACTCCCATTCTGTGCTGCGGTGAGACACTCGATGAACGCGAAGCCGGTGCGGCGGAGGAGAAGGTAGAGCGTCAGATCAGAGCAGGTATGGCGGGTCTCTCGAAAGCTCAGATGCGGAGAATTGTGGTTGCCTATGAGCCCATCTGGGCTATTGGCACGGGTCGGACCGCCTTGCCCGAGGACGCGCAGGCGATGTGCGCCAAGGTTCGTGAAGTCGTTTCCGCCCTTGACACTGAGGCTGGCGAGAAGGTGCGCGTGCAGTATGGCGGCTCGGTGAAGCCCACGAATGTGGTCGAGCTCATGAAGCAGCCAGACATCGATGGCGCGCTTGTGGGTGGGGCTTCGCTGGATGCTGTCGGATTTTCTCGGATTGTGCAGTACCGAAATCTAAAGTAGTTCGCATGAGGCGGGGACGAACAAGGCTGGTGTCAGCGTTGCTGGCGGTCGCGCTCATCGCTGCTGCCTGCTCTGACAACAGTCGAAATCTGGATGGAACCCGCACCACGATCTTCGATCCGGAGCTGGTTACGTCGGTCCCTGAGACGGTGCCCTATGACGAGTTGAGGGCTGTGACGATCGCGATGTCCGACACTATTGCCAACTTCAATACGAGCACGAGCACGGGTGACAGCGAGTGGGGGCGGATGATCATGCAAACGGTCTGGCCGGTGGGTACCCG
>CAYUOD010000458.1:0-2784 GCA_964446225.1 uncultured Acidimicrobiales bacterium
GTGGGCACATGGAGAGGGAATGCGATGGATCGCAGAGAAGGTTGCCGCGGGGCAAATGAGCACGGATGCCGCATAGTGTCGGTCAATATGGACACCGCGCAGGGCGAAGTTACCATGGAAAGCTGTTCGGCCTGCGATCAGCGTTGGTGGCACCAGAACGGCAGTGAGATCTCGCGTGATGGAGCCCTTCTGGAGCTTGCGACGACGCCTCGTCGTTAGTGAGTGGCCACCGCGCCCCCGGTTGGGGTAGCGGACGTGGCAACATTGCGGTGCGATGACGACCAGCACAGTGACTTCTCGAACGCGTCGAATTGGCGACTATTTCTCGCGCAAATGGACCAAACTGAAGCCAAAGTCGGTTCAGGACTGGTTCGGCGTGATCCTGTTGGCGGCCATCACGCTCGCGCTGTTCTCCTTCGTGCAGCCGGCCAAAATCTTCACCGACACCACGACGAACGGCGGTGACACCGGGGCCCACGTATTTGCTCCTGCGTACCTACGCGACACGCTGCTGAGAGACTTCCGCCTCACCGGCTGGAGCCAGGACTGGTACGGAGGATTTCCGGTCTACCAGTTCTATATGGTCGTGCCGGCACTCATGATTCTGGCGCTCGACGTCATCATGCCTTACAACGTGGCGTTCAAGCTGATCACGATCTCGGGAGTGGTGCTGCAGCCGCTGGCCGTCTATCTCATGGCCAGGCGCATCCGGTTGCCATTCCCACTGCCTCCGCTCATGGCGGTGATGTCCACCTACTTTGTACTGGACCCCAACTTCAAGATCTACGGTGGCAACCTCGTCTCGACACTCGCCGGCGAGTTTTCGTTTTCCATCAGCCTGGTGTTCGCGCTGCTGTACCTGGGCACGCTCATGCGTGGTTTCGAGACCGGCGGGCACCGCCGGAAGGCCGCCTTCTATCTTGGCCTCGCCGCGCTCACGCACGTCATACCGGCGCTCTTTGCTCTCGGCGCGACGCTCGTGGTGGTGTTGGTGTGGTCACTGTCGGTCTTCCCGAGAACGCTGCGTTACATCTGGCTCACCACGCTTATTGTCTCCTTGACCTCGTGGGGGGTTGCGGCAGCGCAGAACCTCTCCATGAGCACTCTGCTCCTTGCCGCAGGACTCACCTTCGTCACCGCTTTGACGCTCACTGTTGTCTGGCTGCTCACGTACTCGGGCCGCATGCGCATGTGGTGGCTGGTTACCGCGGGTGGCACTGGATTCCTGCTGAGTCTGTTCTGGATCTTGCCGTTCTTTGCCAACCGCGGTGAACTCAACGACATGGGTTGGCAGAAGCTCACGAACACGATTGACCCTCTGTTCCAGCCGCATGAAATCAATGACGGCACGCGCTTTATCGGTTACTTCCTTGTGCTCGCTGCCGTTGGCTTCATTGGCTCGGTGATCCGCTGGTCAAAACCCGGCGTCGTGTTTGGTCTCACGACAGTCCTCTTTGGCTCCCTGTACGCGACGACGCCACAGACGCGGCTCTGGAATGCCAGGCTGCTGCCCTTCTGGTACCTGGGCATCTACTTTCTTGCGGCTTTTGGCGTCTACGAGATCATTCAGGCGGCGGCCTGGGCTGTGCGTCGAATCAAGGTTCCCTCCACCCTCGTCACACAGCAGACGCTGCACAGGAAGGTCGTGCTCATTGGTGCCAGCGTTGCGTTGTTCATCTTCACGATGCAGTTTCTGCAGACCAATCGCTACTGGTACGGCGGCGACATAGAAGCGACTGAGGACGGATCGGCGCTCTATGGCGTGGGTCCTATCAGAACCAAGGAATACAACTACGGACGAAGCTGGGCCCGCTGGAACTATCGTGGCTATCAGGAACAAGCTGCCTACCCCGAGTACTACGACGTTGTGACCACGATGGAGACTCTCGGGCAGGAGTACGGCTGTGGTCGCGCGCTCTGGGAGTACAACAAGGAGGAACTCGGTAGCTACGGCACACCAATGGCGTTGATGCTGCTGCCGTACTGGACCGATAGTTGTATCGGGTCGATGGAAGGCCTGTTCTTCGAGACGACGCTCAGCGTGCCGTTCCATTTCCTCATGCAGGCAGAGCTGTCCGAGTCACCGTCCAGACCAATGAGAGACATCCCCTACAGCGGGATGGATTTCGACCTTGGTGTGCGCCACATGCAGATGTTCGGCGTGAAGTACTACATGTCGGTGACACCTGAGGCAACCGCTGAGGCGCTGCTTCAGCCGGATCTGGTAGTGCGCGCGACATCGGGGGACTGGACGATTTTCGAGGTGATGAACTCCGGAATCGTCGAACCACTCACGGTGCAACCAGTCGTCGGCGAGTTCCTGGGTGAGAACGGCCGCGAATGGATTGATCCATCGGTGGCCTGGTTCATGGACAGCCAGCGTTGGAATACTCCGCTTGCTCTGGACGGCCCGGACGAGTGGCAGCGGGTGCAGGATGAGACGGACGTGGTCCCGGCGACAGCGCTGCCTGAAGTTGAGGTCACCAATCTCGTTAACGATCAGGACACGATCACCTTCTCGGTCGATCAGATCGGCGTGCCGGTGGTCGTGAAGACCTCCTACCATCCCAACTGGAGCGCTGACGGTGCTGACGGGCCGTATCGTCTCGCGCCCAACATGATGGTCGTGATACCCACTCAGGAGACCGTCACTGTGAGCTATGGCTACGGTACGGCTGACTACGTCGGCTGGGCAGGTACGTTCGCCGGCATCGGGATGCTGCTGTTTGGGCTGCGTGCCACTGTTCAGTTCGAGTCGGACAAGCCCAGGAAAACCGCAGAGCC
>CAYUOD010000459.1:0-2773 GCA_964446225.1 uncultured Acidimicrobiales bacterium
TGACGAGACCGCATAGGTCTGCTCACCGCTAGATCAACTGGGTCCCGGATCTCTCTAGAGAGGTCCGGGACCTGTCAGTTTTTGCACGAGTGCGCGGTCCGCATTCCCTCCTTCGGTCTAGTCTGTTTGGGCTGAGCTGAATCGAGCAGATTGGTGTTCATGAGAAGGCTCTTGTCCTTGATTGCAGTTGTATTTGTCCTTGCTGGGGCTTGCTCAGGCGACAGCGATGACAGCACCACGACCACGACCCCGGCAGTGTCTGTACCTGGCGGCGGTGACGATTCGGGTACCGATGCGTCTCAGGAATCTGCTGAGGACGCTGTGACCACGACGAGTGGACCACTGGTTTCTCCTGAGCCAGATGATGTGACAGCAAGCGCGTTGCTGCTCCCACTGGCGGACGAATTCGAATATGTCGTGTACCCGCGCGGCGAGGTGGACGCTCTACGACGGGACGTTCTCGCCGGCGACTCCGAGGCCATACTGTTCTTACGAAGCTTCACCGTGCGCGGAGTGCAAAGAGGATCTGGCCCGGTGAATGTAGTACTCGTGTACGTGGTGGATCCAGTTGCGGCACAGGATCAGGAGTTCCAGACAGGTGTCCGGCGTGGGTTTGCTTCGGGGCTTGAAGAGACCCTGGTCGTCATTGGCACAGAGTCCCTGATTCGCGTACAGGATGACTCGGGCCTGTACCGGATGATCTGGCTCAACGAGGATACGATCATGCAGTTCCACGGCGAGGATCTGGAAGAACTCTCCGCGGCTGCCAAGGCCGTGATGGAGCCATTGGCTGGTCCGTTCCCGACCACGACCACCACGACAACCACCACAACGACCGCGCCACCACCTGTCACCACGACCATTGCTGAATAATTACTTGAAGTTTTCGCCCTGATGGTTTGATCGCGACACCGCGCGCGCATATCATTGACCCTCGGCCGTACAGCCGCTTTGCTGCGCTGCCCAAACACGTTTTTCCTAAAGCGATCAGTTCGGATCGCCGAAGTTTTTGCCCCCGATATTTCCGCCCCACAACTGGGGCTATGAGGTTGCCGTGCCTACGATTCAACAGCTGGTCCGTAAGGGCCGGAAGTCAAGGCCTGTTAAGGCCAAGACGCCCGCGCTGAAGGGTTCGCCCCAGCGTCGAGGCGTATGTACCCGCGTGTATACCGCAACGCCCAAGAAGCCGAACTCGGCTCTGCGTAAGGTCGCGCGTATACGTCTCACGAGCGGCATCGAGATCACGGCCTACATCCCGGGCGAAGGTCACAACCTGCAGGAGCACTCAATTGTGCTTGTACGCGGCGGACGTGTACGCGATCTCCCAGGTGTTCGATACAAGGTCATTCGCGGAGCGCTTGATACCTCCGGCGTAACTCAGCGCAAGCAGGCCCGTAGCCGCTACGGCGCAAAGAAAGAGGGCTAGTCATGCCACGCAGAGGTGCGGCCCCACGCCGCGATCTACAGCCCGATCCTGTCTATGACTCGGTGCTTGTTACACAGCTCGTAAATAAGGTTCTGCAGCGCGGCAAGCGTTCGCTGGCTGAGCGCATCGTGTACGAATCGCTCACCATCGTTGAGACGAAGACCGGCTCAGAGCCGATCAGCACACTGAAGCGCGCAGTTGAGAACGTCCGGCCTCAGCTTGAGGTCAAGAGTCGCCGTGTAGGTGGCGCCACGTATCAGGTTCCGATCGAAGTTCGGCCTCGCCGCGCTACCACCCTCGGGCTGCGTTGGATTGTCGGCTTCAGCCGCAGTCGCCGCGAGCGCACGATGGCAGAGCGTCTTGCCAATGAGCTGCTCGATGCGAGCAACTCAACGGGCGCAGCGGTTAAGCGTCGCGAGGACACTCACAAGATGGCCGAAGCCAACAAGGCCTTTGCTCACTACCGCTGGTAGTCGGGCTCCACGAAGAACTGATGGCGAAGTAGAAATCAATGGCTAGGGAACCCCTCGAAAAGCTCCGCAATATTGGCATTATGGCCCATATTGACGCGGGCAAAACCACCACCACTGAGCGCATCCTGTACTACACGGGTGTGAACTACAAGATCGGCGAAGTCCACGACGGCGCCGCCACCATGGACTGGATGGAACAAGAGCAGGAGCGTGGCATCACGATCACCTCTGCTGCCACGAAGTGCATGTGGGACGGCCACGTCATCAGCATTATCGACACCCCCGGACACGTCGACTTCACCGTCGAGGTAGAGCGCTCACTACGCGTTCTTGATGGTGCGGTTGCAGTATTCGACGGTGTTGCAGGCGTAGAGCCCCAGACTGAGACCGTCTGGCGTCAGGCCAACAAGTACAACGTTCCGCGTATGTGTTTCATCAACAAGATGGATCGCATGGGAGCAGACTTCTACGGCGCCCTCGAGTCCATCAAGGAACGACTTGGCGCGACCACTGCTGTCATTCAGCTGCCGATCGGCTCCGAAGCCGAGTTCGTTGGAATCGTCGACCTGGTCAAGATGAAGGCCCTCGTTTGGCACAACGAAGAACTCGGTGCCGAGTGGGACGAACTCGACATCCCAGAGGACATGGCAGAACTTGCCGCTGAGTACCGCCACGGGCTCATTGATGTGCTTTCGAATTTCGATGAGAACATTCTTGAGAAGTACATCGGCGAAGAGGAGATCACCTCTGAGGATCTCGTCACGGCGCTCCGCACGCACACTATTTCTGGCGAAGTCGTTCCGGTACTGACGGGGTCCGCCTTTAAGAACAAGGGCGTACAGGCACTGCTCGACGCGGTCGTCGCCTACATGCC
>CAYUOD010000460.1:0-2772 GCA_964446225.1 uncultured Acidimicrobiales bacterium
CTGCTCTGCCGAAGCTCACAAAGCCCGTAGCCGCGACCTCGCCCTTGCGGTAGTGACCAAGCACTGCACCGAGGGGAATCGCTAGCGCAACCGCGACCACCAACACCGCGGCGCAAAGCACCAGCGTCTCAAGCGTTGACTGCAGAATGCCGTTTTCGCCGGTCCACGAATCGGGGTCCAACAACCACTCGAAGACGCCGATATCGCGCGGGACTGCGACCTGGGCTACGAGATCGATCATGAGCGCGACCGCTCCCAGGGCGTCAAGCGCCGTCCCACTGCGTAGATGAGATAGTCAAGCGACAACGCAAGGAGTACAGATAGTGCCGCGCCGATGGTCATTGGAGTCCAGAACGCCCGACGTAGCCCGTCGAGAATGAGACGCCCGAGGCCACCCTGTCCAATGATCGACGCCACGGTGACGAGACCAACAGTACTTACGGCCGCCACACGCAGGCCTGTGATGATGTGTGGGAGCGCCAGAGGCAACTCCACGGTGAGCACTCTGCGTACCGGACTCATGCCCATTCCGTCGGCAGCATCTCGCACCGAGTCGGGAACCGCGTCGAAGCCAGCGAGCATGCTGCTGAGCAATATCATGAGTGTGTAGCTCACAAGCGCTATCTCGGCCGTCAGCGTCGATATTCCGGTGTAGGGAACGAGAATGCCGAACAAGGCCACGCTCGGGATTGTGTAAAGGAATGCGGTGAACCCTGTGATCGGTGATTTGGACCAGCCAAATCTCAGTACGAAGCCCACCAGGATGCTCGAGATCGCAAAACCGACGACGAGCGCGATAAGCGTGAGTTGAATGTGCTGGATGAGGGCGGTCTGAATCTGGTCCCACTCATCGATGACGTACTCCCACCGGATGATCGGATTGGTGGCCTGCGCGAAAATCACAGTGCCTCGTGGGCACTCAGCCCACGCCGAATCTGCTCAAGGGTCACGACCCCGCCAAATACTCCGTTGTCGTTTACCACGGCCATGGGCGTGTTGGAGGTCATGATCAGTTCCATTGCACTGCGCAGCGTGCTCGCGGGAGCCACCTGAGCGGCCGGAAGCTGAGTTGTGAGATTCGAGATCGGTTGACCAGCCTCAAGACTGACCCCCTCGATCCACCCCAAGAATGCGTTCCCCGAGGTCACCCCGAACCAGGTGCTGCCACAGTCAGCCATGACCTTTTCGGCCTCAGCCGCGCTCGCAGTCAAGTCGACCACCGGTCCCTGATTAAACGCAAGATCACCTACAGTCGCGAGCGCGAGGCGCTTGAGACTGCGATCCTCACCGATAAATGCCTCCACGAACTCGTTGCTCGGGTTCCGAAGAAGTTCGTCGGGCGAGGCCAGCTGCTCAAGAACTCCACCGACGTTGAGTAGCGCGACTCGATCGGCAATCTTGACCGCCTCATCAATGTCGTGGGTGACAAAGACAATCGTCTTCTGCATGCGCTCCTGCAGCCCAAGAAGCTCGTCCTGAAGATGGGCCCTCACGATCGGATCGACCGCGCCGAAGGGCTCATCCATGAGCAGCAACGGCGGATCAGCCGCGAGGGCGCGAGCCACCCCAACGCGTTGCTGTTGGCCGCCTGAGAGTTCGTTGGGATACCGGTCAAGGGTTTCAGCAGGCAATCCGACCAGCTCCGCCAGTTCCTGCACGCGTTCGCTGGTCCGCTTCTTGTCCCAACCCAACGTCTTGGGAACCGTTGCTATGTTCTGAGCAATCGACCAGTGAGGAAACAGTCCAACTTGCTGAATGACGTAGCCAATACCTCGCCGCAGCTCGGCCACTGGCTGTTGGGCTATGTCCTGTCCGGCAATCTCGATCGTGCCGTCAGTGGCCTCGATGAGACGATTGATCATTCGTAGGGTCGTTGTCTTGCCGCAGCCGGACGGCCCGATCAGCGCGACAATCTCGCCCTCTGATATCTCAAGACTGAGAGCACCAACGGCTGCGTCTGCACCCGTATCGAATATCTTCGTTACATGCTCAAGCCTGATGGCCGGAGTCTCGGTGGAAAGAATGGGGCACCCAATCTGCGGCTCCAAAAAATGTTATCTGCCCGCGCGGCAATCTGGTGTCTAAATGACAGATTTGTCGTTTCAAGCGGTGGGTAACCGACCAGATCACATGGCCAAGGCGTTACCTCAACGGTTACTCGGCAGTGAGGAAGCGATGAGCAGCCTGCACGTATACCTCGGCGGCCTCGCCAATGGCCGCAACTTCCACGAACTCATCCACCTGGTGGGCAATCCACTTACCGCCCGGACCGTAGACGACGGTGTCGAGTTCACCGTCACGCCACAGGATCGTGCCGTCAGTTGAGCCGGGAACCCCACCAAACACGCCCGCCTCACCGGTGACCGCCTCATGGGCAGCCAGCAACGCCTGCACTACGCGTGCATCTTCAGGGGTGTCCGTGGAAGGACGATCATCCACGACGGTCACGACGATCTCGACGTCGTGCGACTGTCCGGCCAACTCGCCAAGCGAGACAACCTCCCGGATCAGCGCCTCGTGGTCGACACCCGGAATAGTGCGCAGATCAATCGCAAGCGAAGCCTCAGCGGGAATAACGTTCATCTGTTCGAAGGATCCCCCCTGAACTACCGTGGGCGTCACAAACACGTGACCCAGATGTTCATGTACACCGTGCTTCTGCTGAAGATCGCCCTGCAGCTTCGCCAGGCTGGAGCAAAGATCGACCAGAGCCGATAACGGGTTTGCCCCCTTGTCGGGCATGGCACCGTGGGCCATACGCCCGTGAGCGTC
>CAYUOD010000461.1:0-2771 GCA_964446225.1 uncultured Acidimicrobiales bacterium
CCTGCTGCGAGCTTGCGGAACGGGAAACCAACGCGGTGCTCGTGTTCGGCGTTCACCATGCGTACAGGGAGTCTGAACTCGCAGGCCATGTCGAGATAGATATCGAAGAACTCCGGCCTTAGCTGCATCGCGCCGAGATGCGAGTCGAGGTGTGTCACGTCGAAACCCCAGACGATTGCTCGCTCTATTTGAGCGCGGCATTCGCGCCGCACCTCATCCAGGTCGGCGTGCTCCCACACATCCCCGATGGTCATCGGGAACCCACCGTCGCCGCCAAGCAGGCTCGGTGCGTGTGTAATGGGTCCCCAGCGGTAGAACTCGTAATCAGCGCTCAGGGTCAGATGTACGCCGATGTCATCACCCCGGTATCTCGCAGCAGCTTCGCGAGCCCATGGAGCCGGAACCATCAGCGAAGCGCTCGTGGCTGAACCGTTCCGCAGCGCGTCGTAGATACCTTCGTTGGCGGCATGGCATTCGCCCAGATCGTCGCACTTCAGAATCACGAGGCGATCCTCGTGGGAGTGACCAAGTTGTTCGACGAGTGACTGAGCCTCAGATGCCATCGCTCCCTACGCTACCCGCCTCAGTTCTCGAGTAGGCGATCGGGGCCACCGCATTGGCCCCACAGACCGAGCTGCTGTTCCTTGGCGAGGTCAGCTGCGGCTGCGAAGGGTTTGGCATAGGTGGTGTTGGGTTCGAATGCGAAGTCGGTGGCATAGCCACTCGAGATGAGGTCGAGATTTACGAACAGGTTGTCCTGCTCGCGGTAGACGTAGCCGAGCAGGCGATCGAACTTGTCGCGGAGTTCGACATCTCGCTCCAGACGGACCCGAGTGCCAACAGGCAGCATGCGCTTGGTGTAATCGCTGGCTTCCACCCCGTAGCATTCGGCATCCCGGTAGCCACCAACTGGTTCGGGAGTATCTATGCCGATAAGCCGGATGCGCTCCTCGGTGCCGTTGATGTTTACGTCAACAGTGTCGCCATCGAGTACACGCACGATGATGCCGGGAGTGCGCATGTCAGCGCTGCTGCCGCTTGTGTCCGGAGCGATGGACGCTGCTGGTTCAGCCTGGCTTTCGATCGCCGGACCGCTGTTGGTGCCACAGCTTGCTGCGAGAAGGCCCAACACCACCACGCAGGCGACAGTCCACCGGGTCCGCGATCGCTTCACGGTCTCTTCAAGCCTCTGCGGTGCGGTCTTGTGAGACGTCGTAGGAAACATTGGACAGCTTGCCTACTGTGGGCCCTTGCCCCGGCTGAGGCCGTCGGAGATGAGAATGAGGATAAACGCACCGATGACCGCGGTGAGAAGTGATCCCCAGGTGAACGAGTCAATGGACCCGTCACCCCCGACCAGATTGAAGAGCGCACCACCGATCAGTGCCCCGGCCACGCCGAGCACAATGGTGAAGATGCAACCGTGTCTGCGCCCGCCAGCAACCGCCTGAGCGATCATGCCAGCGGTGAGTCCGAGAAGAATCCAAGTCAGAAAGCTCACGCTCTGAGAGTAGTTGCCCGACTAGGCGGCGACGTCCGTGCAGCCCTTCTGCAGGGCCTTGCGAGCGTTGGCGACGCCTTTGAGGCCAAGGGCAATGGTCTCAGGATCGAGTTTCCAGGCGACCTCTTCGATTTCGGTCGCTGGACCTTCTGGAACCTTTGGGGTTTGGATGAGTTTCAGCTGTGTGGTCATGGATATATCTTGACGAAGGGGTGTAACAACGGGATTGCCCGCTCATCTGGCCCTGGCAAGGCGGTGTGGCGTAGCGTCTCAGCATTCGATCATCCCAGGGGGATCTGTGGACTACCGCTACGGAATCACAATTCCGTTTGATACGCCGCTCTTGCAACAGCGTGAGCAGTACGCCGAACTGCAGGATCTTGGATACGACGATCTCTGGGGCTCCGAAGCCGACGGAACTGACGGGTTCACGCCACTTGTGTTGGCTTCACAGTGGGCGCCCAAGATGCGTCTTGGTGTGGCCATTATTCCCGCCTACACACGCGGCCCAGCGCTGCTTGCCCAGACAGTCGCAGCGATCTGTGAGGCCGCGCCGGGACGCTTCGTAATGGGTATTGGCTCCAGCTCAGACGTGATTGTTGAGCGCTGGAACGGTGTGCCATTTAGCGAGCCCTTCAAGCACACACGCGACATGGTGCATTTCCTGCAGCAGGCGCTCACCGGCGAGAAGATCGTCGAGGACTACACGAATGTGAGCGTCAAGGGCTTCCGTCTCAAGCGTGTCCCGGATCCCGCGCCGAAGATTCTTGTTGCAGCTCTTCGTCCTGGCATGTTGCGCATGGCAGGCAAAGAGGCCGACGGCGCGATCATCAACTGGCTGTCACCGGAGGACGTGAAGACGGTCGCTCCGATTGTGCGCGAGGCAGGCGCAGACAAGGAGATTGTGGCCCGGATATTCGTGTGCCCGAGCAGCGACGCAGACACCGTCAGGGCACAGGCCCGATTCGTGATTGCCGCGTACATGAACGTTGAGGTCTACGCGAAGTTTCACGAGTGGCTGGGCCGCGGTGAGCAGATGGCAGGCATGTGGAAACACTGGCAAGCAGGAGATCGGAAGGCCGCCCTCGAAGCAATTCCTGATTCTGTAGTGGATGACCTGATTGTGCACGGCTCGCCTGGGGAGTGTCGGGACAGGATCCAGCAGTACCACGAGAACGGCGTGACCACCTCGGCGATTGCCATCCTGCCGTTTGCTGGTGTTGACGTCTTCGAGGCCGCGCGTCAGCTCGCCCCCTCTGCTCGATGAGCG
>CAYUOD010000462.1:0-2766 GCA_964446225.1 uncultured Acidimicrobiales bacterium
GTGAGTAGCTAGGACGGTGCCGGGACTCGGTATCCTGTTCGACGTCATGAGTAACATTGAGATCTTCCTTCTGGTGTTGGCCTTTGCTGCCATCGTGTTGTTCGCTGTGCCGTTCGTGGCACGTCGGCGTGACCGCGGTGGCGCGATTGATGTCGAACCGCCCACACCAGCCGTCCATATCCCGCCGGTTGAACGCGTTGAGCCTGATGAGCCCGATGTAGCGGTCCCAGTTGTTCGTCCGCCACCGCGGCTCAGGGATCGACTGACTCGCGCAAGCTCAGGACTCAGCCAGTATTTCGGATCGGTGCTATCGCGCAGCGATATCACGAGCGAGACGTGGGAAGAGCTTGAAGAGGCGCTGATCCGTGCAGATACCGGCGTGGAGCTCACCGCCAAGTTGCTCGCTGTGACCCGTGAGAGAGTCAAGGCTGACAGCATCAAGGACCCTGCAGCATTGCTGCTCGCACTCAAGGCCGAGGTGGAGGCTGCTATCTCGGGGTTGGACCGTTCGCTCTCCTACGCAGACGACGCCATGACTGTTTGGCTCTTCGTCGGCGTCAACGGAGTCGGTAAGACAACGAGCATCGGCAAAATTTCCCATCGGCTCGCCCAGGATGACAAGTCTGTGATGCTGGCCGCGGGTGACACGTTTCGGGCCGCTGCAGCAGAACAGCTCACCGCCTGGGCCGAGCGCACCGGGGCGGCCATAACCCGCGGCGCCGAGGGGGCGGACCCTTCGTCGGTTGTCTTCGACGCCGTCGAGTCAGCGTCTGCCCAGAATTCCGACATTGTCCTGGCTGATACCGCTGGACGGCTGCATACCAAGACCAATCTCATGACCGAACTCACCAAGGTGCGCCGGGTTGCCGAGAAGGGCGCAGGCAGCGTGGAAGAGGTGCTGCTCGTCATTGATGCCACGACTGGTCAGAACGGTCTGACCCAGGCCGCGCAGTTCGCGGACGCGGTGGAGGTTACGGGAGTTATCCTTTCCAAGTTGGATGGTTCGGCCAAGGGCGGAATCGTGCTCGCCATCCAGTCGCAGCTTGGGATACCCGTGAAGTTGGTTGGTGTCGGCGAGCAGACAGAGGATCTCATCGACTTTGATCCCCATGAGTTTGTAGAAGGCCTATTCGCTCTGTAGCGATAGAGACAGGAATCTCCTCTAGATGTTTGAAGCACTCTCGGACCGGTTTGACGGCATCCTTACCCGCCTTCGTGGCAAGGGTCGACTCACCGAACAGGACGTCGACGAGTCATTGCGCGAGATCCGCATGGCGCTGCTCGAAGCTGACGTCGCGCTGGATGTCGTAAAGACGTTCCAGACCAGGGTCCGGGAGCGAGCCAACGGCGCCGAGGTCTCGGCCAGCCTGACGCCCGGCCAGCAGATGATCAAGATCGTCAACGACGAACTCACCGCCATACTCGGTGGCGAGACGCTGAAGATCACCTATGACTCGAAGCCGCCAACAGTTGTGCTGATGGCAGGCCTGCAGGGCTCGGGCAAGACGACCAGCACCGTGAAGCTGGCTCGTTGGTTCAAGGCCCAGGGGCGCCATCCACTCCTCATCGGTGCTGACCTGCAGCGTCCAGCGGCTGTTGAACAGTTGCAGATGCTGGCCAAGCAAATTGATGTACCCGTGTTCAGCGAGCCGGGCGATCCTGTTGCCACGGCGCGCAGAGGCCTCGAAGAAGCGCGGGCCACCGGCCGCGACATCGTTATCTGTGACACCGCGGGTCGCCTCTCGATTGACGAAGCTCTCATGGCCGAGATCGCGGCGATCTCCGGCGAGATAGAGCCCAGCTACACGTTCCTTGTTGTAGATGCCATGGCGGGACAGGACGCCGTCGGCGTCGCCAAGTCCTTCCATGAAACACTTGAGATCGACGGCGTCATTCTCACAAAGCTGGACGGCGATGCACGAGGCGGCGCGGCCCTGTCAGTGAGCGAGGTCGTGGGTCGGCCCATCGCGTTCGCGGCCACCGGCGAGAAGCTTGAGGACTTCGATACCTTCCATCCCGACCGCATGGCCAGCAGAATTCTGGGCATGGGCGATGTACTGTCGCTCATCGAGAAGGCCGAGTCGGTCTACGAGGAAGAGCAGGCCGAAGAGGCAGCACAACGTCTCATTGACGGCAAGTTCACGCTCGACGATTTCCTCGAGCAGATGCAGCAGCTCAAGAAGATGGGCTCACTGTCCAGCTTGATGGGCATGCTGCCTGGCGTACCCAAGGAAGTCAGGGACGTAGAAATAGACGATAAGCAGATCGGGGGAGTGGAAGCCATTATTCGCTCGATGACCCCGGCGGAGCGCGAGAATCCTCAGATCATTGACACCTCGCGGCGCACACGCATCGCTAACGGCAGCGGTGTGAACCCGACTCAGGTGTCTCAACTTCTGCGTCAGTTCAAAGAGATGCAGAAGATGGCCAAGGGCATGGGCGGAATGATGCCCGGCGGCAAGAAGAACCGCGGCCGAAAGAACAAGAAAAACAAAAAGGGCCAGAAGAAGTCGGGCAGGGTGAATCAGCCAGCGACAGGGCGCGTGACGCCGGCCAAGTCGAGCCGAACCACTCCCAAGGGTGGCGGGCTGAAGTTGCCCGGCACGTGAGGTCCCACAGGCTCACGGTCTTTTTCGCTCGGCTAAGTGACGGGGCTTGCAAAGCGATGTAGACTGCCCTTTTTCCGGTCGCGGGTTCAATTGTCGCGTTTTAGCCGGACTGCCATCGGGGTCTGCCCCCAGACCAACCGATTCCACCAGGAGAGAA
>CAYUOD010000463.1:0-2740 GCA_964446225.1 uncultured Acidimicrobiales bacterium
AGCCCGGCTCACTCCGAGGAGTTCCGTGGCTTTGCGTCCTCACCTCACGATGAGTTTGCCGTGGTCGACTCGACCCTTTGATGTGGTTGTGACGCTCAAACGCAGTTAAACACTGCGACTGAGACGTCTACAGCAACGACACGCCGAACGGCGAACTTGAACACACAGCGCGAATTCGTCACACTCTGATCAGTAACACCTGGTCAGTCGGACAAGTCAGTGGAACTTCGGAGGTCTCTCCAATCCGACGTCGCTTGATACCGGCTCGTAGGGCCTAGCGTTTTCCCCACAGCTCCAGAAACTTGGCCGCCGATTTGGGGAACTGGCTTTTGGCCGTATTACCGTCGCCGCCCGCGTAGCTAGTGGGAGACAGACGATGTCGCGTGCCGTTCACACCTGGACGATTGGTCTCGAAGTAGTTGACGTACACGAGATTCTCCTGTGCCCCCGCGAAGTCGAACACGTGCTTGATGAAGGCCGGATTATCTCCGCCGCCTACCTGGCTACCGTTCTTCACGTGGCTGTAAACGCCGAACTCGCCAATCGCGAATCCCTTCTTATGACTGCGGGCGAAGTCGGCGAAGAACTGGAGGCCAGTGAGACCGCGTGATGTCCCATTGAGCTTTCGCTGCCATGTCGCTTCTCGCTTCGACACGTTCGGCTTGGCTGACTTGTTTGGCAAGTACGCACCGTAAGCGTCGTACACGTCGACTTCGATGATGTCCACGACGTCGTCGCCCGGATAGGAGGCGTTCAAGTCGGCGGCGGTGTTCTGCAGCGTCGAGGAACCCCAAACCGTCACGACATCGCCAGCAGCAGACTCGATGTTCTTCACCGCACGACGGTACGAGGCCTTGAACAGTTCGTTGCGCCGGGGACGAGAAGACCAGGGATACCAGTCACCGTTGTGCTCCCACGCGATCCTCAGGATCACCTTGGGGCGACCGTCAGGCCAATTGCCCGTGAGACCCTTCTTGACGAGCAACCTGCCGAGTGCTCTCCAGTACCAGTCATTGGCCCCGTTCTTGGCCGCCGTAAGTTGCTGTGTGGCGTCCTGAGATCCGTTGTGACCCTTCCGTTCGACCAGGTCCAGAGACAGGATGAGGGTTCGCTGACCGCGTAGGAAGCGGCTGTCCTTCGCGTCAGCTCCGGCTCCTATGGCCTGCAGGGTGGACTTGAAAGAGCCTCCAAGCCAGGTCAGCCAGTAGTCGACCTCTCGGCCCATCCACTGTTCTTGGCGCAAGAAGTTTGCCGCCCTGGATCCGCCTTTGTAGATTCCCAGAGCGTTATAGGCCCGCTCACTTGGCGTTGAGCCTGCTGAGGGGTAGCTCATCGTTGCGCCACCTGAGGTCTTGGCAGGTGTTGTTGTCGGTGCCGATGGCTTCGGGGCAGGAGCGGCTGTGGTGGGTAAAGGCGCCACCACGGGAGCTGCTGTCACCGATGGTGCGGGAGGCCCAGGAGTTGTGGTCGTTGGAGCAGGTGCACTCGGAGACGGAGTTGCAGGAGCAGTGGCTCGCGTCGTCGGGGTGACGCCGACCTCCCCGCCTTTGGTTGCAGGAACTGGTGTTGGCGGAGTGGCGACCAGATTCCGACGACCCGGAGCAACCCCAACCACGGTGCCGACAACGGACCTGTTGGGATTCGAGGGCGCGGCACCGAAGCCGAAGATTCGTCCGTCCCTGGAGAAGATCTGATACCCGTCACCAGCAGATGTGGGCGCCAGGCCAGACACCGCTACGCCCAATGCCGCGGTCGATCCGAAGAACCCGGCGGAGCCAAAACTGAAGAGTCCACCATCTGAGGCAACCAGCCAGTACCCCTGGCCGTCAGCAGAACTGGCAATGCCGACAACTGGGCGGTTGAGAGCCGTTCCGCCCATCGAGCCGAAGAAACCTGCATCACCAAACGCGAAGATTCCACCGTCAGCAGCTACCAGCCAGTAACCATTTCCGCTCGGCGTGACGGCCATCGCCACGATCGAACTGTTCAGTCGTGTTCCGCCCATCGAGCCGAAGAAACCTGCATCACCAAACGTAAATATGCCGCCGTCAGCGGCCACCATCCAGTAGCCCCTACCCGACCTGCTGGAAGCCATCGCAACAACGGGACTCGTCAGCGCCACGCCACCCATCGAGCCGTAAAAACCTGCATCACCAAACGCGAAGATGCCGCCATCAGCTGAGAGCAACCAGTAACCACCGCCAGTGGAAGTCGCGGTAATCCCAACGATCGGGTTACTCAGCACATAGGCACCAACGTCACCAAAGTAGGTCGCTCCCCCCACAGGCTGGACCTTGCCAGCCGCGCTCACAAGCCACGCGGGAGCATTAGAACTCGCGGCGTTCGTGTCGGGTACAGCGGCGCTGGCCTGAGTAGAAGCCAGCGTCATGGACATGACGACTACTAATACGAGTGCAGTGATGAATCGTCGCACGTTTGCAAACCCTCCGGCTTTCCAAGGGTCTGCAGTCAAGTTTCGGGAGCCCGGCTCACTCCGAGGAGTTCCGTGGCTTTGCGTCCTCACCTCACGATGAGTTTGCCTTGGTCGACTCGACCCTTTGATGTAGTTGTGTAACCGTCCCGTAGCGAAGAGCTACGGGATTGTGACAATTACTACAACGACGAGAGCAGCCGTGACTTGACGTGCGGCCACCAATCAGTCACACGGCCATCAGACAGAGTCCCTTGCTTGTGGTTCTAGTTGCCCCAGAGTTCGAGGAATTTGGCTGCTGCGAGCGGG
>CAYUOD010000464.1:0-2733 GCA_964446225.1 uncultured Acidimicrobiales bacterium
CTGGCTATGTCCTGTTCGTCGTTATAGAAGTGCGGTGAGAATCGGATCATGCCGCGACGACGGGCCACGTCTATTCCTGACTCCACTAGATGCCCAGCTACATCTTCGAGCGAACGCCTGACCGGGCGAACAAACAGGATGGCCGACCGATGGGCCTCATCGCCCCGGTCCTGAACTTCATATCTTGTTGGGTCAATGCCCGCAACCAACGCTGCGGAGAGCGCCATGTTGTGGTGATAGATCCGGTCGACTCCAGTCGAGCTCACCAGCTCAACCGACGCCGCCAGGGCCGCGAAGTTGAAGAAGTTGGCTGTACCGAAGACGTCGTGTTTGGACGCCGTCAGTGGCGCCTCGATTTGCTCCAGATCGAGGCTCTCCTGGGCGAGGTCATCGGCTGTGAGAGCGCTCAGCCAGTAGAGCTTGCTTGTGGTGATGCGCTCCATGACTGCATCAGCGATCCAGCAGAAACCGGTTCCATATGGTCCACACAAGTACTTGAAGCCAACACCTGCCAACACGTCGATGGGCGCGTCGCCGGGTCGAATCGGGATGCCTCCAACGCCCTGCGACCCGTTCACCACGAACAGCACGCCTTGAGACCGACAGAGCTCGCCGATCTTGTCCAGGTCGACCACGTGTCCGCTGAAGGAATGTACCCACGTCAGACACACCACCCGAGTGCGAGGGGTGATCTCCGCCACGATCTCCTCGACGGTCAGGACCTGTCCCGCCGGCTCAAGCTGCTTCACCTCCACACCCTGGGCTCTAAGATTCAGGAAGGGCAGGACGTCTGATGGAAAGTCGTTGCGGGCAACAATGACTTCGTCCCCGGCGCCCAATCCCAAGCCGTTGGCTACGAGGTGAATCCCGTAGGACGAACTGTTCGCGAGGGCGATGCCTGCAGTGGACACCCCAAGCAGATCCGCTAGTTCAGAGCGCAGACGGTTCGGCACGGCAGTAAATGGCGCTGGCGTAGACATGTTGAATGGCTGCTGCTTCCAACGCACCGTTTCCGCAACCGCCTCAGCGGCAACGTCTGGCAGCGGTCCCTGATGAGAGGCGTTCAACCAGACCCGATGCGGGTCAAGTGAGAACTGATCGGCCATATTCAACGCATCACGGTGCACGCCTCATAGGATATGCCCGTGCTTGAGACGGCTATCGAACTTTCAGCTGGCGAAGCGCTCCTCGCCGCCCTCGTAATGTTGCTGGCTGCCTATGTACGCGGACTAACCGGCTTTGCGTTGTCAGCAGTTCTGGTCGCCGGGCTCTCGTTCTTCGTAGATCCCGTTGATGCGGTCGCGCTTGCGTTACTGAGTGAAGTGGCCGCCAGCATTATGCAGGCCCGCTCGGTCTGGACCGATATCCGTTGGAAGCACCTTTGGGTACTGCTCGGGGCGGCTCTCATTGGCAATCCTGTAGGGATCTGGGTTCTCACGAGTACCGATCCGGACAGCCTGCGAGCAGGCACATTCGTGGTGCTTGCGATCGTCAGCGTCGGGCTGTTGTTCCACCATTCCACACCGCTGCCGCCGAGCCTGCCGATCTTCTTCGCCGTGGGCGTCGCAGCTGGGGTCATCAATGGCGCTACCGCCCTTTCAGGTCTCGTGCTGGTGCTTGCGATGAGTTTCATGGACATCTCTCCGACCGCGATGCGGTCAACGTTGGTCGCCTACTTCTTCGCGTCAAATCTGTTTGTGGTCAGTTTTCTCAGTGTCAACGGCGACATCAGCGACGCTACCTTTTGGCGCCTCATTCTGGCGCTCCCGATACTCGCGATCGGTATTGCGCTGGGCTCGACCACCTTCCACTCCACACAACCTGAGCAGTTCCGGCGCATCACGCTCTACCTGTTGATTGGTATCTCAGCAGTCGGTCTCATCAATATCGCCACCTAGTCGTGCCGGCGCATCGGGATCAGGCTGGAAATCGGGGAATTCCGACATTAGGGAATGAATGCTTCCGAAAGCCTGTAAGCTCCTCCTCATGGCACGACCACGCGAGTTCGACGAAACAGAAGTCATCGACTCCGCACGCAACGCGTTCTGGGCGAACGGGATTGGGGCCACCTCAATGACGGATCTAAGCGCAGCAACCGGTCTGTCCACGGGGAGCATCTACAAGGCCTTCTCAAGCAAAGAAGAACTCACTCACAAGACACTTGATGACTACATCGAGCGCGCCAAGGTGGACGTCAACAGATTGCTCGGAACCGGCGACACTCCCTTGGCAGGGATCGAAGCCTGGCTCGAAGCAATGGCCCAGAATGCCAGTAGGACCTCAGCGACTCGGGGCTGTTTCGCCGTGATGTGCACCACTGAGTTGGCCGAGACCGATCCCTGGGTGCGCAGCCGTCTGAGAAGCCTCGACCAGGGCCTTCGAGGGCGTCTTGCAGAGGCACTCCGCAACGCCAACACGCACGGCGAACTCAACTGCGACCCAGAACTCGGGGCTCAGTTTCTCTCGACCACCGTCAACGGGCTCCAGGTCGAATCACGCAAGGGCATCGAACTCGAGCAGGCCCGTTCAATTCTCGAGATGGCCTTGAACGCTCTGCGATAACCCTTATCTCACTCAGATCTGCGTTTCGGTCATCCACATTAGGAAACGTTCACTCCATAATCAACTACGGGCTCTGCCCGGGAAACGAATACATCATGACCAGATTCCAAGGCAAGAACATCGTCGTCACCGGCGGCACAAGCGGCATTGGACGTGCCGCCGTTGAACGCC
>CAYUOD010000465.1:0-2725 GCA_964446225.1 uncultured Acidimicrobiales bacterium
GTTGAGGCCGGTTATGTGCAGGCTGAACGCTTCTCGTCGATTGAGGCAGCCCACAGCCAAATGCTGGCGTATCGTCGTGCGGTGACCCTGCTCGACCAATCCGCTGACTGAAGATGTCCAAAGCGCTCAAAGTCGTACTTCTCGTACCCCATTTTTCTCCTGACACAGCACCCACGGGCGAAGTCATAACGCGGATCGCTGAGCAGCTTGTGAAGCGCGGGCATCGACTGCATGTCATCACCTCGCTGCCCTGGTACGCCCACCATCAGATCGAGCTGGAGTGGCGCGGCAAGCTGGTGCGTCACGAGAAAACTGACTGGGGTGAGATCACCCGCGTGTACCCGTTTCCGGCCAAAGACAAGCAACGGGTGCTAGCGCGGGCCTTCTCGTTCGTCGGGTTCACGATCATGGTCGGCCTGCAGGCGCTCAGAGGTTCGCAGGCCGACGTTGTACTTGCGATGTCTCCACCGCTCACGTTGGGCTGGGCTGGCTGGCTCGCGGCGAAACGAAACAGGGCTCCGTTGGTTCTGAACCTGCAGGACGTCTATCCCGATATTGCTATAGACGTCGGTGTATTGCGGGGCGCCAGGATTATCTCGGTCTTCCGGATGCTTGAACGTTGGAGTTACCGGGTCGCCGACGGGGTGACGGTCCTCTCCGAGGACCTGAGGCTGAACGTCGCTCCACGCGCCGACGACGAAGCAAAGGTACGAGTCATTCCCAACTTTGTAGACATCGAACGCGTTCAGCCGATGGACCCGCAGAACAGTTACCGCGAGGAGTTCGGACTGAGCGACAAAACCGTCGTGATGTATGCAGGCAACGTCGGCTTCTCACAACCGCTCGAGCTCATGCTTGAGGCGGCGAAGTTCTTCTCCGGGAATAGGAATCTGGCCTTCGTCATCAATGGCGGTGGGGGAGCGTTGCCAGCACTGAAACTCAAGGCTGAGGGCATGGCCAACGTGCATTTCGTACCAATGCAGGACCGCGAGCGTCTGCCCGAAGTTCTCGCGGCTTCCGACATTCAGATCGTGTGTTTGAAGCGTGGACTGGCGAAATCCTCGGTTCCCAGCAAGCTTTACTCGATTCTTGCTGCAGGCAGGGCGGTGCTGGCGAGCGTGGATGAAAACAGTGAAGTGGCCAGCAGCCTGGAACAGTCCGGAGCCGGGATCGCGGTGCCGCCCGAAGACGCTGAAGCCTTCATTGCTGGGCTTCAGTGCCTGGTGGAGTCTCCAGATTTGGTGACGAAGATGGGCAGCAATGGTCGCTCATTTGTTGAGAGTTGGATGAGCCCCGCCGGCGTTGCCGAGGCTTATGAGGAGCTTTTTCTTGAGCTCATTGGCCAGAACCGGCCAGAGTGATCTCGCATCGCCCCAAATTGCGCGTATCCTGTTCGGGCTATGGCTCGTTCTAGTTCCACCCGAAAAGTTGCCAAGGTTGCAAGCGCGTCTCCAAAGCGCAGACAACAAGGCGAACGTCAACCCCGAGGATTTCAGATCTTCATGGTCGCCCTCATCGTGCTGGGCTTCAGCACGGTCTACTGGGCGCGCGATCAGCGGTCGACTGACGTCGCCGTTGCTGGCGCATCGGGGGAGACAATCAGTGTCGTGTTCGGAATCTACGTCTGTGACTCGTTCGTCGACTTCTCAGAGGTCGAAACGGACACCGATATCGTCACCGTCTCCGGCAACATCGCCACGATCAATCCGAACGCACTCACCTCTGGTGGCGGCCGTGCGCGCATCCAGAGCCTGTACGAGCGTGTGGGCGTTGCCGTCGATGAGGGTGAGATCATCCTGGCTGATGGCACGGTGTACGCGAATGGCGATGACTGCGAGGCAGGACCGGGCACAGTGAAGCTGGCGAAGTTCAATGCTTCGCACTCCACCGAGCCCGACGACATCTTTGAGTCGAACCTGGGCGGAACAGCGTTGGCGACTGAGGGCGAGATCTTCGTGCTCGCATTCGTTGCCGACGACACAGTGATCCCCCAGCCGCTGTCAGGGATGTGACAAACCTGTGCGAGCAATAGTTCTCGTAGGGGGACTTGGCACTCGGTTGCGGCCGCTTACAAACAGCCGACCAAAGCAGATGCTGCCGATCGCGGGCCGGCCCATGATTGAGCGGGTCGTCCAGCATCTCGGTATGCATGGTGTGGATGAGGTCATTCTCTCGTTGGGCTATCGACCAGATGCCTTCGAGAAGGCGTATCCGGACGGAACCTGTGTTGGAGTCAAGGTCAGTTTCGTGGTCGAGGATGAGCCTCTTGGTACCGCCGGCGCAATCCGGTTCGCCGCGGAAACCGCCAAGATCGACGAGACCTTTCTCGTTCTGAATGGCGATGTGCTGACCGATCTCGACGTCACTGCCCTGGTGGAGTTTCACCGGGCCAAGGGTGCCCAGACCACGTTGAATCTCACGAGGGTCGATGATCCATCACGTTTCGGTGTGGTGGAGACAGATGACTCGGGTCGGGTCCTCAACTTCGTAGAGAAGCCCCCCGCGGGAACAGCTACGACGAACTACATCAATGCCGGCACCTACATCATGGAACCGAGCGTCATTGACTTGATCCCCGGGGATCAAGAGGTGTCGGTTGAGCGCGAGACCTTTGTGACTCTGGCCAAAGCCGGTGTGCTTTACGCCAGCCAGTCAGACGTGTATTGGATTGACACGGGCACACCTGAGACGTTGCTCCAAGCGAACTACGACATGATCGATGGGC
>CAYUOD010000466.1:0-2722 GCA_964446225.1 uncultured Acidimicrobiales bacterium
GATCTAAGCTCGGTTGATTCTTTTGAAGATCAGGCCACCAGCCATGACCAGCACCATGAGAGCAATGATCACAATGGGTACGTAAGCGACGGCGCTACTTGAATCCGCGATTGGAGCCGCTGTCTGCTCAGTGTCAAGGGCAGGACTTTCACCGGAGGCGTTGATCTGGCCGGGGCTACCCCCCACCGCGGGAGAGGAGGTCCAACTTGAAGCCTGAGCGTTGTCGGCAGAGTAGTCGACAAGCTCCAAAGAATGCGCGCCATCACCTGCGTCGACTGGCCACGGCGCGGCGCTCGAATAGTTCACGCTGTCAATGATCTGGCCGTCGCGGTCGACCACCTCGACCAACTCTCCGGCCGACTTGAGTCCGCCGTTGTATTCGACAATGACAACGTTGAGAATCTCCGGGTATGTGGATCTCAGGTCGGTAACCGAGTCAGTGAGCACGACCAACTGTCCTGGGAGCGCGATCGTTCCCCCAGGAATGGACTCGTCGTTTCCGAATACGGCGCCGATCGTCCAACCTGAGATGTCGACCGGTTCGTCACCGGTATTGAACAGCTCCAGTATCTCGGGACCATTGCCGCCTGGCTTGTAGAGCAGTTCCGTTACGACGATGGTCGCGGCTTCTCCCAGCACAGGGACCCTTCGTTCGGTCGCAAACTTAGTTCTCACGAGATCAACGCCCTCATTGAATGAAGCTGTCTGGGCGCTCAGTGGCTTCCGCCCCCAGACCTGCGTTTCGAGCTGTTCTGTAGCTGCTCCGATCGAGTCCACCCGTGCTGCGTGCAGCTCCTCGATTTCTGTGCCAGCGAGAACTTCGTCCAGCAGCGTTGCCGTGCGCGCCCATACCATCGCGTCGAGTTCGGGAACTTCGTACACCGCATCGAATAAGGGATCTTCCAGACAGCGAAGATCAGTCGCCGACGTTGCGTCGCAGCCTGCGAACTTTTTGCCGAAGGTCTGATCCAGATCCCACGGTTGAAGCGACCACAAGTTCGGCGCTGAGGAGTCCTGGTAAATGTAGAAATTTCTCAAGGTCCCGTCGTAGTGTCCGACAATCGTCGCAACGGCCATGTAGTTCACGAGATTTGGAATGTCGAATGTCGAGTAGAGAAACTCTGTCTTCTGAGGCGAGGCGTCTGTCGCGAGTTGCGTGCTGATCTCTGCGACCGTGGCCTGGTTATCCTCGCCTGACTTCTGCTCGAAGCCATCCTCTGAGCGCCAGCCACCCCGATTCTTGTAGAAAGCGCCACCATCGAAGCCGACAGCATCTCGCCAGGCGCCGTCAAGCTTCTGCTGAAAGCGGTAGATGCCACCGAACTCGCCGTTCAGTTCGAGGCGCACGAGAGCAGATGCAACCGTTGGAAATCCTGCTTGCTCGAAGAACCACCACCCGGTTGCGGCCTTGCCCATGGTGGGATCCCCCCAGTCCGTGTTGAGAGCAAACTCGTCGATCGGATACGCGAGAATTTCTGGGATTGTGACCTCGTATCCGGCCGGTAGATCCACATTCAGCGACTGTTTTTTGGACTGCTTTCGGCCGAAGTTTCCGCCTCTGATTTCTACGATGGAGTTATCGAAGACGGCGCCGTCATACGCGAACACAGCGTCGGTGGAGAGTTCCCGGTTTGTGGGGTTGTCTATCATCTTGGCGTATTGGGATTCATTGACGAACAGGCGAAATACCGGTGGCCCGGCGGTCTCGGCGCTGGGGCTGGCTACGACGAGTCCGAGATAGTTTCTCGAGTCGAGTGATTCGGGAATCGACTCGCTTCCGGGCAGCTCGATGCGATAGCGGATAAGTTGCCCAGCGGCCTGTCCCGGAATGCTTTGAGAGAACTCGGTCCCGGGTCCACTAGGGCTCATTTCCACAGAGACCGGAGCGTTGAAACCAATGACGTAGGTCAGGACTGGAACTCCGCCACCTGTTGCCTGCACCTGAATCGTGACCGGTTCCTCAGCGCCGGGAGCAGGTGGCAGTGTGCTGAGATTCGCGAGCTCAGCTTCTGCGACGACGGGTTCGTTGTTCGGCGCGCCAGGCGTAGGTTTCGAGTCGCTGGCGTACCAGCTGCTGGGCAGACTGTTGTCGCTGTGCGGGAGCAGCTCAAGAGAGGCACCATTTCCGTCAGCTCTGAGCGGCCAGTCGCCGGTGTCGCCATAGGTGACCGAGTCGAGTTCGACTCCGTCTTGTTTCAACGTGACCGTCTCGCCGCTGTTACTCAGTTTGCCAAGGTACGTCGTTGCCGGAGTTACTCCGTAGGTCGAAGCTGCAGCATTCTGCTCCGGCGCAAGAATCACGTACGCTCCGGCTGTGATGGTCACTCCGTCAAGGGAGGCTTTGACGCCCGTGGTGAACCGTGCCCCGGAGAGGTCGACGGCGACGGTGCCCGGATTGTGGAGCTCGATGAACTCGAGTCCGGGTTCGTCGCCCGCAGGGTTGTAATGGATCTCGCTAATGACCACAGTGCCGTCGGGGTCAGACGCGGAGGCTGAGGAGGCTGAGATGCCAAACAGCACAATGCTGGCCGCCACAACACCTGCCATTCGTGCCGAATTCCACATGTGATGCCTCTCAGAGTCCACCGAAGTGTCTCGAGAGATCGTCTGTGAGGTGCCGGTCCCGAGCCACGCTGTCATCTCACAATCGGACGAACGGGCTCAGTATTGAGAGGTAGGTAGCACCCCCGACAGGACTCGAACCTGTGCACATGGATCCGGA
>CAYUOD010000467.1:0-2718 GCA_964446225.1 uncultured Acidimicrobiales bacterium
CCCTATATCCGGGACGAGCGTTAGGCCTGCGCGTCCTGGATCGCGGTCCACACGCGCTCAGGCGTGGTTGGCATCTGAATATGGCGCACGCCCAAGTGTGAGACAGCATCAACGACCGCGTTGTGCACCGCCGGTGTTGCGCCGATCGTTCCGGACTCGCCGATACCTTTAGCGCCAAGCGGGTTCACATGGGTCGGCGTCTCCATGGGTATGCGCTCAAACATGGGAACCTCAGTTGCTGAAGGCATGAGGTAGTCGGCCAGCGAGCTTGTGAGCGGATTGCCGTACTCGTCGTACTGCATCTCCTCAAAGATCGCCTGTGCGACGCCTTGCAGCATTCCGCCGTGTACTTGTCCATCGACGAGCAGTGGATTCAGGATGGTGCCGGCGTCATCGCATGCGATCAACCGTTTGATGTCGATGCCTCCGGTCTCAGTGTCCACTTCAACGACAACGAGGTGCGAACCGAATGGGTAGGTTGCGCTGTCGGCTTTGAAGTCTGAGATGGCCGACAAAACATCCGCGTGATCTGCTGCGAGTTCTTCCCAGGTAACGGCTGCTGCAGGCGTGCCCTGCACATGGAAGCGGCCATCGATCTTGTCGAGCACAACGTCCTCGACTGCTGCCTCCAACTGGTCTGCGGCTTTCTGCTTGGCCAGTTCGACCACTTGCGCGGCGGCGTTGTCGATGGAACTCCCGGCGAGTTGCAGGGAGCGGGATCCACCAGTGAACTCGCCTTTCTCGATGAGGTCGGTGTCACCGTGGATGACCTCGATCTTGTCCATGTCGATGCCCATGCGTTCTGATATGAGCATTGCCCAGGCCGTGTGGTGCCCTTGGCCGTATGGCGAGGAGCCGGTACGGGCGAGCACAGAGCCGTCGTCGCGCATTTCGACCTTGCCGTACTCGGTACCTCCACCGAACGCTGTCACCTCGACATAGGCGGACAGGCCAATGCCGATCTGCTTTGTGGCGCCAGATGCCCGTCGTTCTGCCTGTTCAGCACGCAACTTGGTGTAGTCGCCCGCCTCGAGAACATGGTCAAGCGCACCTCGGTAGTTGCCTACGTCGTAGGTCGTTCCTGTGGGTGTCGTGTAGGGGAAGGCGTCGGGGTCCACGAAGTTCTTCTTGCGAACATCCGCTGGATCCATGCCAATCTCGCCTGCGAAGATGTCGAGTGATCGCTCAAGGGCTGCTGCTGCCTCGGGTCGCCCTGCGCCGCGGTAGGCCGCGATCGGCGTGGTGTTCGTCATTGTCGAATCAGCACTCATGCGTACATCGGTGAACTTGTAGACACCGCTCAGCATGTGCATCGTCATGAATGGCAGGAGTGCACCAAACGCGGGATATGCGCCGCTGTCCTGAACGATGTTCAACTCATATGCGGTGATGGTGCCGTCGTTCATGCCGCCGAGTTTGATGGTCTGAAGCTGGGCTCGGCCGTGGGCCAGGTTCATCATTGACTCGCTACGGGTCTCGGCCCAGAAGACCGGTCTTCCAACGCGCCTTGAGAGCTCGCCGAGGATTACCTCTTCTGGATACTGGCCACTCTTGGATCCGAAGCTGCCGCCCACGTCTTTGCTGATAACGCGGACCTGATCCTTCTCCAGTCCGTATGACTCAGCCAACCGGTCTCGAACCGGATGGGGTCCCTGGCTTGAGGTGAACTGAATGAGCCGACCCTCGTGCCAGTGCGCAGCTGCGGTGCGTGGTTCGAGTGGTACTGGGGCGAGGCGCTGGTTCGTGATCGCCTGCTCAATCACTACGTCACAGGCGTTGAAGTCAGGGGAGTCCGGACCGGTCTCGATATGGAAGGACGTGTTGGTTCCGGCAGCCTCGTGCAGGATGGTGTCGCTGGTAAGCGACTCACGGGGGTCGATGATTGCGTCGAGCGGGTCATAGTCGACAAATACCAGTTCGGCGGCGTCAAGGCCCTGGTATTCATGCTCAGTAACAATGGCGACGATGGGCTCTCCGACGAATCGAACCATGCCTCTGGCCAACAGCGGCCGTGTCATGTCCTGATTGATGAACGGATGCGGAGGAAGCTGATCCGGCAGGTCGATGTCGGCGTCGGTAACGACCGCGAGTACACCCGGTGACTTCTTGGCTTCGTCGGTATCAATCTCTGTGATGTGGGCGTATGCCATCGTCGAACGCACGAACGTCACGTGGGTGGAACCGGGCAGGGCCATGTCATCCACGAACTGTGCTTGGCCACGCAGAAGAGGTGGATCCTCGCGTCGAGTTACGCGGTTACCGAGAATGCTCATATTTTCCCCATAGGAATGAATCGAAGAAGCCAGCCAAGCGTATTGGACATCGTGGGCTGACTGATAATTGAAGGGTTGGTTAGCTCAGCGGCGACGGATTGCTGATATGGATGTCTCACCCGCATTGAGTGCATCCATGAGGTGGATCGAGATATCGGCGACCTTGATTGCGTCATCCTCGACCCCGTTTGCCTTCACTCCGTCGTCGATCATGATGTAACAGAACGGACACGCCGTCGCGATTCGGCTCGCGCCGGTTTCCACCAACTCGGCGGCCCGCTCATCGTTGATCTTGGTGCCGATGGACTCTTCCATCCACATGCGCGCTCCGCCGGCACCGCAGCACATGCCGGTCGTGCCGTTGCGCGGGGCCTCGACCAGGTCGACGCCCCCAATGCTCCCGATGACGTTTCGGGGGGCCATGTACACGTCGTTGTGGCGACCC
>CAYUOD010000468.1:0-2712 GCA_964446225.1 uncultured Acidimicrobiales bacterium
CCGTACTGAGCCGAACCGATGTACTCACGTTTCTGAGTCCGAGCGACAAGAAGTAGACAATGACGAGCGAATCAGCGGCGTTCGAGACGCGCCTTATCCACCACGGCCAGGAGCCTGACCCCGTAACAGGCGCGGTGACCGTACCGATCTATCAGACGACGACCTACGAACAGGACGCGGTTGGTGAGCATCGTGGATTCGAATACTCGCGTACCCAGAATCCGACCCGTCAAGCTCTTGAGATCGCACTCGCCGGCCTCGAAGGCGCGGACCACGGATTCTGCTTCGCCTCAGGTATGGCTGCTGAGGACGCGATCCTGCGCTCGCTGCGCCCCGGCGATCGTGTGCTCATGGCTGACGATGCCTACGGCGGCACATTCCGGCTGATTTCGAAAGTGTTTTCCCGCGTTGGCATCGAATGGACTGCCATGGCATTTCACGATCTGGCTGCCCTTGAAGGGGACTGGCCAAGTGACGTGAAGTTGCTTTGGATGGAGACACCGACAAATCCACTTCTCAACGTTTTTGATATTGAGGCCGTGTCGAACCTGGCCCACAAGAGGGGGGCGCTCGTCGTTGTCGACAACACGTTTGCAACTCCCTACCTGCAGCAGCCAATGAGCCTTGGCGCCGACTACGTTGTGCACTCGACCACGAAGTACCTCGGCGGACACAGTGATGTAGTTGGCGGCTTTGTCGCGACCGACTCGGACGCTCTGGCCGAGGATCTGGGTTTCATTCAGAACTCGGCTGGCGCTGTGCCGGGGCCTCAGGACTGTTATTTGGTGCTGCGCGGCATCAAGACTCTTGCGTTGCGGATGGATCGGCATTGTGAGAACGCAGCAGTTGTGGCCGACTTCCTGCAGGGCCACCCCAGCGTCACGCACGTCTTCTATCCAGGACTTGAGAGCCACCCTGGCTCTGAGATAGCGAGTCGCCAGATGCTCGCGCCTGGTGGCATCGTGTCTTTGCGGGTTGCGGGTGGTCTGGAGGCGGCTAAGGCTGTCGCGGGGCGCACCGAACTCTTCATTCTGGCGGAGTCGCTTGGGGCCGTGGAATCGCTCATCGAGCACCCCGGAGTCATGACCCACGCCGCGGCGGCTGGCTCTGCATTTCAGGTGCCGGACGATCTCTTGAGGTTGTCGGTTGGGATCGAGCATATCGAGGACATCCTTGCCGATCTGAAACAGGCCCTGCTCTAGAGCCCGGCCGCTCGCAGTCGGCTCTACGAACCAGCCCCAGACACTTCAGCGGCGGTGTCGTTCTGCCGACAGGCACGGGGCAGGCACTGTGCAATGGACGAGGGAATCATGGGTCAATACAACTCGCGAAAGACGCTTTTCGTGATGATTGTGCTGCTCGTGGGTCTGCTCGGCGCACTTGGTCCGCTTGGTAAAGGCTGGATTGGGCCGCGTGGCGCGTCCGCTGAAGACGAGCAGCCGATCCTCGTGGAGGACCCTGACCCTACGGTCTTTACCGTGCCGCCTGGCGAAGAGGCCACGCCACTGCCTGATGATGCGGCCGGAGAACCCGAGCCGATTCTTGTTATCGATCCTGCTGAGGCCTTTGACACGAGCACCACCGACGCGCCTGCTGTCACAGCGCCCGCTGAGGGCCTGGCTGGCACGCAGGCAGCGGTAAGTTCGACTACCTCGGCTACAACCCAGCCAGCGCCGACCACCACCGCGGCCCCGCTGACAACCACAACGCAGGTTCCGACAACGAGCGAGGTCACTGCGACTAGCGCCGCCGAGACCACTCAGCCCGAGGTCACATCTTCAACGGCACCGATGTCGAGCACCCTCGCGGCACCGTCGTCAACAGCACCGCCACAGGAGCCGGATCAGATTGCTGCAGGTGCGACTGGGTCAGCCTCAGCCTCAGGTTTCAGCCCTCTGCTGCTTACAATCCTTGGGCTCGTTGTAACTTCTGGAGCATGGTTCGTATGGCACAAGAGAAAACGCGCAGTCTCAGACGGCTACTAGCTGTCGTCACTGTCCTGGTGCTGTTCAGCGCGGCCTGCTCCACGACCGGCACAAAGACCGCGGTTCCTGAATCCCCGGGCACTCTCGAGTGGTCCGACTGTGACGATCTTTTCCAGTGCACCTCGCTCGCGGTTCCGGTTGATTACGCCGAGCCGGACGGTGACACTGTCGAGCTGCAACTGATCCGCCGTCAGGCTACTGAGCCATCTGAACGACTCGGGTCTCTGGTCATCAACTTCGGCGGCCCTGGTGGTTCGGGCATCGACATTCTGCGCGGAAGCATCGGCAATTTCCGCAATCTCGGGCAGCGTTTTGACATTGTCTCGTTTGACCCCCGAGGCGTCGGCTCAAGCGAACCCATTGACTGCCTCAGCGACTCTGAACTCGACGACTTCCTCGCGCTCGATGCCAATCCCGATAACCAGTCAGAGTTCGACGAGATGCTCGCGTCATATGACTTCTTTGCTGCCAGCTGTGAGGAGAACGGCGGCGAGTTGTTACTGCACGTCAGTACCGACGAAGTCGCGCAGGATCTGGATCTCATACGTGAGGCACTTGGCGACGAGCAACTCAGCTACCTCGGCTACTCATACGGCACTTCCATCGGCGCCGCCTATCTTGAGCAGTTTCCCGAGAACGCCCGTGCCCTTCTTCTCGATGGCGCGGTACATCCCTCGTTGACTCTCGTTGAGCAGCTTGTCGAGCAGACCGAGGGATTCGAGCAGGC
>CAYUOD010000469.1:0-2702 GCA_964446225.1 uncultured Acidimicrobiales bacterium
GCGTCGAGCTACGCGCTGACAGCGTCGAAGAGCAGTACATGGAGCAGGTTGTTGTACCGGTGGATCAGATCGCCGAGTTGATCTCGTCTGGCGAAGTCACAGACTCAAAGACCATCGTTGCGCTGCTGATGTACCTCCAACGATTGCAATGAAAGCTCAGTTGCCGAGTCAGTCTGAGGAGTACCTGACCTGGCTGGCAGTCGAGCGAGGCAGGTCACCGCGAACCTTGTCCTCCTATGCAAGCGACCTCAGGCGATACCACGCCTGGCTCAAGTGGGACGGGCTTGAGCTCGCGGGTGTACGAGAAGCCGACGTGTTGCGCTTTATCGACTCCTTGCGAGAGCTGGGGCTGGCACCGTCGACGACGAAGCGGGCTGTGGTGACCGTTCGCAATCTGCACCGTTTCCTGCTGCTCGAAGGTGAACTCCCCACTGATCCCTGTGTCGACGTGGCTGCGCCTTCTGTGCCTGATGCACTTCCAAAAGCTCTGGAGGAGCAGCAGATCGAGGCGTTGTTCAGCGCTGTGGTAGGTGATGGCCCCCGTGTGCATCGTGACAGGGCGATACTTGAGGTGCTCTACGGAACGGGTCTGCGGGTCACCGAGCTTGTCGGGCTTGATCTGGGCGACATCGACACCGAGCAGCGTCTGATCCGAGCCTTTGGCAAGGGTGCCAAGGAACGCGTTGTACCCGTTGGTCGCATAGCTTGTGAGGCTCTTGAGCTGTGGCTGGGTGGTCAGGGTCGGCCGCTACTGGTGCCTAAACAATGGGCGCATGCCGGCGACGACTCGGCTGTGTTCCTCAGCGCGCGAGGTGGTCGGATGACCCGTCAGGCGATCTGGCAGATGCTGAAGAAGTACGCACTGGTAGCAGATCTTGGAGACGAAATGAGCCCCCATGTCCTGCGTCACTCCTGCGCGACCCATATGCTCGAACATGGCGCCGACATACGGATGGTGCAGGAGATGCTCGGGCATGCGTCTATCTCATCTACGCAGCGCTACACGCGAATTTCCCAGCAGCACCTGAAGCGCGTGTATTACTCGGCCCATCCCAGAGCCGGGGCGCCACGTTGAGCCATTTCATGCACCTCGTGCGGCGCTTCTGCTCAAGCCTGTCCCGCAAGGACGCATCACCGGAGAATCGCGCCTGGGCGCGGACTGTGTTAACTCCCCAGGAGACAGAACTCTGGGAGTCAATGTCTCCGCGAGACCGACGGCACGCCGCGAGGACCGCACGTTGGGTCGAGGCGAAAATGGGCAAGACTGACCACATTGTTCTGGCCGCGGCGCTGTTGCACGACGTTGGCAAAGCGAAGAGCCGTCTCGGTGTACCTGGGCGTGTGGTGGCCACCTTCTTGGAGCCGGTCATCCCTGACGGTCTGGCGAAGTCTCTGGCCAACAGACGTGGTCTGGCGGGCGAGATGGGGAAGCTGCTCTGTTACACCGAGTTGGGCCAGGGCATGCTTGAGGACGCCGGCAGCGCGGAGTTCATCTCAACCTGGGCCAGGCAACATCACATGCCTGCGGGTGAATGGACCGTTGTTGACGCGAACCTGGGCAGGATCCTGCAGGACGCAGATACCGTCTCCTAGGACTTTCAGCCTTTGCGAGGGTGGAAACCCATTGCGATCCGGGCCCGTTCCATTGTCATAGCAGCGATCTCTTGTGCCTTGTCCGCGCCGGCTTCCAACGTTGACAGAGTTGCGGCCGGATCCTGCATGAATTCGCCGTAGCGTGCCTGGATGGGACGCAGCATCTCGACGATTGCTTCACCAGTGGCAACTTTGAGATCGCCGTATCGGCTGTACCCCTGCGCAGCTTCCTCGGGGGACTGGCCGGTCGCAATGCCGAGCAGAGTCAGCAGATTGGACACTCCCGGCTTCTCCTGCGGGTCGAAGCGAACCTCGGTCTCCGAGTCGGTGACCGCCCGCTTGAGCTTCTTCATGATCGACTTGGGGTCCTCGAACAGGAGCACCGAGCCTTGTGGGCTGTCGGTTGACTTGGACATCTTGGCTGTCGGCAGTTGGAGGTCCATGATTTTCGCGCCGGTTTTTGGGATGAACGCTTCGGGAATTACGAAGGTCTCGCCGTAGCGGGAGTTGAAGCGCTGCGCTACATCGCGGGTGAGTTCGAGGTGCTGGCGTTGGTCCTCTCCCACCGGAACACGGTCTGTGTCGTACAGCAGGATGTCGCTTGCCTGCAGTACGGGGTAGGTGAAGAGTCCGACGCTGACGGTCTCCTGGGCGCCTGCGCCCAGCTTCTCGGCCTTGTCCTTGAACTGCACCATGCGACGCAACTCGCCCATGGCTGTTGTGCACTCAAGGAGCCAGGAGAGCTCCGGGTGCTGATGGACCTGGCTTTGCAGGAAGATGATGCAGACCTCTGGGTCGAGACCGACGGCCATGAGGGCTGCGCCCATTTCGAGCGCCTTCTGCCTGAGCTCGGCGGGATCCTGTTGGACTGTGACCGCATGCAGGTCGACGATGCAGTAGACGCTGTCGAAGTTGTGCTGGTCCGAAACCCAGTTCTTGAGCGCCCCGAGGTAGTTCCCGAGATGCACTTCGCCCGTTGGTTGAATACCTGAGAATACGCGTGACATGGCTCATCAATCTAGGCGCTCGCGGGAGGCTGCTCGGGCTAATAGTCTTATTGCATGGCCGTCGAAGTAGAAACAGAGCACTTCGCGGGTCCGTTTGATCTT
>CAYUOD010000470.1:0-2700 GCA_964446225.1 uncultured Acidimicrobiales bacterium
TAGGTGCCAGCGAGCAGGCCAATTAGAGCGCCAAGCACCGGTGCGGCCAAAGGCATGTCCGTGGCCATGCGATAGTCCTCACTGGTGGCCAGTAAAAGTCCTCACTGGTTGAAGGTTTGTAAGAAGTAAGTATCCGCGGCGAGGCCGCGTCGGGGAGTGAGTCTGACGACTACTGAAGTTCGTCTGTTCACACCCCGAGGGGCCCGTCACCAATGTTGCCAGCTAGGACCACGATGAATCTGATTGCCGCGTATCAAAACGTCGGAACATATAGAGGGGCAGCCGTCATGTGCGGTGTTGACCCCAAGACCGCTAAACGAAAGATTGAGGCATGGGAACAGGGCCGCCTTGATGAAGTCACGGGCCGGGTGGTTCGTGCAGAAAGAGGAAAGAATACCGACGCAGTAAGGAGTCTGGTTACACGCCGGGTCCACGCGACCAAGGCCCGTATCGAGGCGAAAAGGTTGCTGCCCGAGGCTCGGGTGGAGGGCTATGAGGGTTCAGCCCGCAACTTCCGTCGTCTTGTCGCTGCGGAGAAGAAGACATGGCGAGCTAGGGACACAAGCCAGCGGGTGTTCCGCCCTGGGGTATGGGACCCCGGTGATGTGTTGGTGATGGACTGGGGCCAGGTCCCGGGCACGGCGTTGTATGTGTTCTGCGCGGTCCTGGCATGGTCCAGGTTCCGGTTCGTGCGTTTCGCTTCGGACCAGACCGCTCCGACAACGATGGCGTTCATCGCCGAGTGCTTCGAAGAAATTGGGGGTGTGCCTCGGAAGGTTCTAACTGATCGGATGGGTTGCCTCAAGGCTGGCCAGGCAGCGGGGTTGATGATCCCCACACCGGCCTATGTTCGTTTCGCGACCCACTACGGCTTTCTGCCGGATTTCTGTCACGCACGTGACCCCGAGTCCAAGGGCATGGTCGAACATCTCGTTGGCTACGCGAAGCGCGACATGGTGTTCCCTGACAGTGACGTCGTCGCTGACTGGAACACAGCCGCTGGCCAGTGGTGTGTCGAGGTCAACGCTGTGACCCATTCCGAGATCGTCGCAATCCCCGACGAGCGCCTGGCTGCAGAGGCCAAGTTGTTGGCGCCGTTGCCGTCTCTGCGGCCACGGATCGGGACGGTCGACATGCGCAAGGTCGACAAGTTGTCAACTATCAGGCTGGCGTCGGCTCGCTACTCCGTCCCGCACCGCCTGGTTGGGTATCGGGTTGAGGCGGTGACCTTTGATGGGGTGGTCCAGGTCTTTGACACTGATGGTGTTGTCGTTGCCTGCCATGACCAGGTCGGCCCTGGTGAGACCTCTATTCGTGATGAGCACTACCCGACGGCGCGCAAAGCGCCATCTCGTGGGCCTCGGGCACGTAACGCCCATGAGAAGGCGTTCCTGGCGTTGGGTGAGGGCGCCCAACAATGGGTCTTTGACGCCGCGGCAGCCGGGGTTTCGACTCTGTCGAAGGAGATCATCGAGATCGTCGAGGACGTGCTGCCCGCCTACGGCGATGACGCTGTGCAAGCAGCGTTGAAGCGGGCAGTCGCCTTCGGGCGTTACAAAGCCCAAGACATCCGCTCGATCCTCGATATTGGGGCCACCGGCCCCACACCGGCAGCGCCGGGCGACAACGTCGTGGTTGATCTCCCCACAGTCGAGGTCCGTTCACTCGACAACTACCGGATCGAGGGTCTGGCATGACCGCCCCCGAAACAGCTCCTGGGTTGCCAGCCGATCTCGAGGCCGGGCTCCGGCGTTTGAAACTAGCCACTGTCCGTAGACAAGCCCCCGAAGTTCTCCTCACCGCGAAGACCCAGCGCTGGACTCCAGAGGAAACACTGCGCGTCCTTATCGACGCCGAGGTCGCAGCCCGAGACGCATCCAACACCGCTACCCGGCTCAAAGCCGCCAGGTTCCCGGTCACCAAAACGCTGGCCGAGTACGTCCTCGAAGCATCCAGCGCCCCGAGGTCTACACATGACTATCTGGTCACTCTGGAATGGATCGAGGCCGCTGAGAATCTCTGCCTGATCGGACCGGCAGGCACCGGGAAATCGCATTACCTCATCGCTTTGGGCCACACGGCGATCGATCACGGCTACCGGGTTCGCTACTGGACCGCGATCGAGATCATCGAGCACCTCTGGAAAGCGACCGCTGACAACACCATCGGCAAAACCATCGAACAGATCTGCCGCAACGACCTGATCATTATTGATGAAATCGGGTTCGCGCCGCTTGACCACACCGGTTGCCAGCTCCTATTCAGGCTCATCGCGGCCGCCTACGAACGAAGGGCATTAGCCATTGGCTCCCACAGTCCCTTCGAGGACTGGGGCAGATTCCTACCCGACCAACCAACCACCGTCAGTCTCCTTGACCGGCTCTGCCACCACGCCCACATCATTGCCACCACCGGGGACAGCTACCGCCTCACCCACCGCACCACACGAAACAAAGGAGCCGCCTAGACGCTAGGACTTTTCATGGCCACCAACGAGGACGCGAGGTGGCCACCAACGAGGACATCAAACTGGCCCTTGACAATCCATTGTGTGGGTTCTCTCAATCTCGGTTGCCATATCGATGATTCGACTGGCACAACACCCAATCAACTCATGATCCACTTGCTTGGTGACACTGGACATCGGGAACCGCCTTTAGATGCTCAAGTCTTCTTGAACAAGGATCGGCATGTAACCCG
>CAYUOD010000471.1:0-2699 GCA_964446225.1 uncultured Acidimicrobiales bacterium
GCCGAGAACTTCGCAGCCGACGGCATTGACGCCAAGCACCTCACGGTCACATCGGGCGCGATGGATGCGATTGAGCGGGTACTCGCAGCGCAGGGCTATCGGCCGGGAGACCGCATCGCCGTCGAAGATCCGGGTCACGTGCCCGTACATCAACTGGTGCGAACTGCGGGCCTCGAGCTGGTGGCTTTACCCATGGACGAAGAAGGCATTCTGCCTCACGGCTTGGCGCGGGCCCTCGAGGCCGGAGTGTCTGCGGTGATCGTCACGCCGCGGGCACAGAATCCGACCGGCGCAGCGCTGACCGTCGAACGTGCCCGTGAGTTGTCTGATCTTCTCGCTCGGTTTCCGGAGGTGATGGTGATTCAGGATGATCACGCCGGTCAAATAGCTGGCGTGGACTTCGTCGGCCTCGACACGGTGGGCCCACGCTGGGCGACGATTCGGTCGGTATCGAAGGCCCTTGGACCTGACCTTCGCGTCGCCCTTGTGGCTGGCGACCGAGCAACGATTGACAGCGTCGAGATTGCGCTCAGCAACGGCCCGGGTTGGGTGAGCAGGATCCTGCAATCTGCGGTGGCGCATCTGCTGCGGGACAAGTCCACTGATCGGCTGGTGGCCAAGGCCGCGTCGTCCTACGCGTCTCGGCGCAATCGACTAGTGGCCGCATTGGCTTCGCACGGCGTGCGTGCGACCGGGGTCTCGGGGTTCAACGTATGGATTCCTGTAAGCGATGAACAGACCGTGGTAGAGGCTGCTCGGGTTGCCGGCTACTCGATCCGGGCTGCTGATGCTTACCGGTTGACATCTGCGCCGGCGGTGCGGGTGACAGTGAGCAACCTGGATGAGGATCAGATTGATGAACTCGCAGCTGCGCTGGGCGCGGCGTTCGGGGCGCGGCGGGTCTCGCCGACGCTGTGAGGCCTGGGTGCTGGTCGAGGGACTCGGAAGCGTCGCCTGATTACCAAATATCGGATCCAGCTACGCTTCCCGGTTTGGGTGGCGCTAGATACCGGTGATGAGCAGGATGATGGCGAGTAAGAGCCCGATACCCGATGCGATTACCGTGCCCAGTCCGACGAGGCGTGCCGCGGTGGGGTGGACGATGTCCTCGCCCGCCTCGACTGGTGCCTGATTCTCGATGTAGTGGCGCGTCGTCCACATGAGCAGTGCCCCGCCCAGGATGGTCTGCGCTATGCCAGCGGCGGCGAAGACGAGGTATCCCTCTTTGGCGGCGAAACGGGCAAGTAGTAGTCCGGCGACCATCATCGAGATTGCGGTGCGTTCCCACGCGAGTGCGGTGCGCTCTTGTTGCAGCCCCCCGTTAGGGTCAACTTCCATCATGATGAGGCTGCCTAGAGTTCGCCGATGACGAACAGAACAGCCGCCATGACACCCAGCAGCGCGGTGCCAGCTGCGATGAACTGTGGCAGACGAGACGGAGGAAGCGGCTCGCCGAGACGCATGCAGCGCTCGTTGCGCGACCAACGTCTATAGGAGTTGGCGGCAGTCGCGAAACTCAGGCCGAGCAGCGTGATCCCGAGGATTTCCTGACCGTAGAAATTGTCGATGAGGTTGATGGCTGCGAGTCCGCCGGCTGCGAGTGCGAGTGCGGTACGGATCCACGCGAGAAAGGTCCGCTCATTGGCCAGTGTGAAGCGATAATCGGGTTCGCTGCCAACGCCACGCGGGTCTTTCAGCATTCTTTGGTCTCAGCCTTTTGGTCCATCGGTAGGTGGCCCAGCATACGCCTGAGCGATGAGCATCCAGTCCCGGGCGGCGTCGCCTGTGGTCGAAAGACCGGTCGAGTCGAGGTGGCGGCGCTGGGTTACGACGAGACAAAAGTCCTCCGCAGAACCAACTACGACATCTGTTGTGCCGTCTGGCCCGTAGGCCCAATGTTCACCGCTCGGTGAGGTCAGATCGAGGCGTACGTCGGCCTCTGGCAGCTTCGTTTTGCGGTTCAGGTAGCTCCAGCCTCGGGTAATGAATCCGAGTTGGGCGATGTGGCGTAGGCGGTCGGTCGCTTCGCGTTTCACGCCGACCGTATCGACAATGTCCTGTCCGTGCGCCCAGCATTCCATGAGCCTGGCGGTGAGGAATGACTTGGTGCTCATGGATGGTCCATACCAGGCGACGCGGGTGTCGTTAGCGAGTGTTGTGGCGGCAGATGTGAGCGCGGAACGGTTCTCGCGCCAGCGTTCGAGTTGCTCGCCCGGGCTGAGTGCACGAAACGCCCCGAGTGTGAGGTCGTCGACACCGAGGGAGTCACCTGCCTGCATCAGTTCGCCCAGCATTGTCTGGAACTGTTCTGGGTCAGTGATCGCGACCGCAGCCGCGTTATCGAAGTATGCGAGATGACCGATTTGGTCCGCGACAGTCCAGCCCGGGCTCGCAGTGGACTTCTCCCAGTCTTGGGGGCCAAGACCGGCTACTACGGAAGCCAGGGCCTGATGTTCGGCGACGAGATCGGCGGCAATTTCAGTAACGTCCATTACGTTTCTCCTAGCCGACCAGTTCGGCAATCTTGTGCAGTGTGGCCGAGTCGCCCGATACCAGCAGGGTTGTAGCGACCGACTCCTTCCAGGCCTCGAGGTCGTCTGCGATCTTGTCCCAGGGCCCGATGAGGGCAATGGCCTCGCACATGGCGGTTGGGACGGCTGCGATCGCGGACTTCTTGTCTCCGGCGAGGTAGAAGTCCT
>CAYUOD010000472.1:0-2697 GCA_964446225.1 uncultured Acidimicrobiales bacterium
TTGAATACACTTGGCCAATCTAGGGGGAAGAATGTCAGAACCACGAGTCGTTCGCACGACCTGTACGCATGATTGCCCAGATGCGTGTAGTGCGCTGGTCACTGTCGATGAAGCCGGCAGAGCGGTGGACATCAAAGCCGACCGGTCTCATCCGATTACCGGCAGACACCTGTGTGTGAAGGTTGACCGCTACCTGGATCGCGTTTACAGCCCCGATCGCGTGCTGACGCCATTGCGGCGGACCGGACCAAAAGGCAGTGGCGAGTTCAAGACGATCTCCTGGGCGGCTGCCCTTGATGAGATCGTGTCCCGCTGGCAACAGGTCATCTCAGAGTCGGGTCCTGAAGCGATTTTGCCCTACTCCTATTTGGGATCGATGGGAATGCTGGACGCGTTCGGTACTTGCGACGCTCTGTTCAACCGCCTTGGCGCAACCCAGTTGGACCGCTCGATATGCGGACCACAGTGGTTTGCGCTGTCGGGGCTCACGCAGTGGCCCTGGTCTGATTCTGAGAACCTGCCTGAGACTAAGACCGTGGTGGTGTGGGGTATGGATCCGGTTTCCACTTCCATTCATACCTGGAACCTCATCCGTAAGGCCCGTAAGCAGAACGACGCAAAGCTCGTGGTGGTGGATCCGTATCGCAGCAGGACAGCTGCATACGCGGATTTACACCTGAGACCCCATCCAGGCACCGATGGGGCGTTGGCTATGGCAGTTGCTCACGTGATCTTCCGCGACGAACTGTATGACAAGGGCTATGTCACTGCCCACACATCAGACCTTGAGGCGTACAGAGAGGCCGTCGAAGAATGGACACCAGCGGCGGCCTCGGTCGAGACCGGTGTGGGCGAAGCTGACATCGAACAGTTCGCTGAGCTCTATGCCACCGCGCGACCCGCAGCGATTCGACTCGGTGTTGGCATGCAGCGCGCCACCGGTTCGGGCTCTGCGTTGCGGGCGATTCAGTGTCTGCCCGCTCTTACCGGTCAGTGGAAGTGGGCGGGCGGCGGCATTCATCAGTCGGTGTCGATCGGCCAGATGAACATCGGTGCCTTGATGCGTGACGACTTTGTGCCTGAGGGGACGCGCGAAGTGAGCATGATTCGGTTAGGTCAGGCGCTCACCGACGAGGCTTTGGCTCCCCAGATCGAAGCGATATATGTCTGGAACAGCAACCCGGCGGCGATCGCGGCCAATCAACAGCTTGTGCTGAAGGGCTTGGAGCGAGACGATCTGTTCACTGTCGTACACGATCAGTTCGTGACTGACACCGCTCGCTACGCCGACATCGTGCTCCCGGCAACGACCATGATCGAACACGCCGATCTCGTTGGCTCGTGGGGCTACAGCTATGTGTCCTGGAACGAGGCCGCGATTGAGCCGGTGGGCGAGTCGAAATCCAACTCCGAAGTTGCCCGGCTGTTGGCAGCGAGGTTGGGATTTGCTGAGGAACTGTTCAAGTTGTCGGACCGGGAGCTTATGGAACTCGCCCTTGCAGATTCACCAGCGGAGCAAGCGGGCGTCGGTGCAGCGAGGCTACAGAAGGACGGTTTTGCGCGGATTGGTCCGGAGCCGGGTGTAGCCACAAGCGCGGACAATACGTTTGCGTTCTCGTGTGAAGCCTTGAAACAGGTAGGCCTGGATCCGGTGGTCAGCTACGTGCCTCCGGCCCGCGGTCCTCAGGCTGGGGGGCGCTATCCGCTTCGCCTACTCACGCTCAAGCGTCATCATTCGATTAATACGTCCTATGCCTTGTTGCCGGTAATGACCGGAGCCGAACCCGAGGCGCTGGTTGAGATCCATCCGGAGGATGCCGCGGACCGCGGACTCTCAGACGGTGACCTGGCTCGGGTGCACAACGAGTTCGGGGCGCTCGAGTACAAGGTCCTCGTCACGGACAAGACCCCAAAGGGTTGTGTGGCGGTGCCGTTCGGACGCTCTGGCACGAGCGAGAGTCCGGCCTCGGTGAATAGCCTGACGAGCGACGAGTTGGGTGATCTGGCTAACGGCCCGACGTTCTGCGACAACCACGTCGAGGTTGGGATTGCTCGGTAGCCTGCGATGGTGCAGACGGTTGATGTGGTCATTGTGGGCGGCGGGATCAGTGGTCTCGCGACCGCCAGGGGCCTCGTCGGAGCCGGCTTCAGCGTGCGTCTTTTCGAGGGCCGTGAGCGCAGCGGTGGACGGTTGGAATCTGTGGCGGTGCCGGGTGGAGTAGCCGACCTGGGTGCCAGTTGGTTCTGGCCTGGCGAAAGTCGCGTCCGGGCATTGGTGGACGAGCTGGGACTGGCCGTGCATTCGCAGTGGACCGAAGGCGACGCCCTGTTCGCAACTACAGATGGCGTGCAGCGCCTACAGGGGAATCCGATTGACGTGCCGGCGTTCCGCTTTAGTGATGGCGCGGGGCTGTTGGCGAGTCGACTGGCGGACAGGCTGCCAAAGGGTCTTGTGGAACTGGGGCGAGTGGTTCGATCCGCTACTCAGACCGGTGGACGCGTAGACGTACGAGTCGACGATGAGACTGTGCACTGTGAGGCACTTGTTCTCGCGTTACCGCCTTCGCTAGCGCTCTCTTCTGGCTTGATTAACGGCAATGATCTGAGCGAACTCTTGTGCCGGGTCGCCACAGAGACGCCCGTTTGGATGGGATCCACGGTGAAGGCGGTTGCGGTCTATGGCGAGGCCTTCTGGCG
>CAYUOD010000473.1:0-2674 GCA_964446225.1 uncultured Acidimicrobiales bacterium
TTCGGGTCGTCAGCAACACTCCCCTATGCGACGGCCGTATGAAGCTCTCCAGGTCTTGGCGGCTGACAATACGATTCGTGGCGATGTTGGACATTTCCCCGTTCTAGATGTTCTCAGACGCCTAGGCAACTCTTCGGCTCCGCTGACCCGTCAGTGCCAGCTCAATCAGACAGCAAACCCACTAGGCACAATTTCCAGGCTGCCGGATCGATCTCCCAGATGACCTCGACGTTGGGCGCCCGGTCGGTGTAGTGCTCGTCCTTGTAGGGCGGATTCTGAGCGACGCCCAGTTCGTCCACGACCGTCATGCCACGGGCGGGGCCATCCAGCACCACCGTCACATAGCGCGTCGACCGCCGGACGCTCACTGCAGGTTCCAGGGCGACGGCCATCGCAACCGGATCAGGCAGACCAAGTCCAGGGTCACCTTGAATCTTGATGGACGAGTCCAGCACATGCAGATTGCAGTCGATGGCGAACCGGGCCAGGTCTGTGCCTATCTGCACGATGGCGTCGCGCTCCACGGAGTTCAGACACGATTCATCCCGCGAGTGTTCCCAGCCGACCATTGCCAGCTTCATGCCCGATGCGAACACTTCAAGAGCGGCCTCGGGATCGCACCAGATGTTGTACTCGGCTGCGGGTGTCACGTTGCCGACGGTGCAGGCCGCCCCGCCCATAACCACGCAGGACTTAATCCACTCAGCCAGTTGGGGCTCCTGACGCAATGCGAGTGCAATGTTCGTGAGTGGTCCGAGCGTCACCAGCTCAATCTCACCGGGTGCCTCGCCGAAGCGTCGAATGAGCTCGGCCACCGCGTCCGTTCCCGCGGCCTCAACTTGAGGAACCGGATAGTGCATTTCACCCATGCCGTCGCTGCCGTGAAACCACTCGGCCCTAAAAGCCTCCTTCACCAGCGGAGCGGCCGCGCCCTCGTAAACGGGTACTTCCTCGCCGCAGAGCTCAACGGTGTAGCGGGCATTGATGCTGCCCTGCTCCAGGGTCATGTTGCCAGCAACCACCGTGATCGCATCCACCACCACATCAGGGTGCCGCAGGGCCATGATGATCGCCACGGCATCATCTGAAGCAGTATCCGTATCGATAATCATGCGCCGCATCAGTGGGTTCGCTCCAATAGCTTGATATAGCCAATCGGAATATCCAATTAGCGGTATTGGTCGTTGTGTTGGCACCAACGAGTTACTACGGTGCAAAGGTAGGCGAAGAACGGTGCATACACCGCAAATGAGGACAACTTCATGACCAGGGCCGAACAGGATCTCGCAGCAAAACTGCGCGCCGCATACCAGGACGGACCGATTGACCCGATCCGCTCGCAGTTCGACGAAGGCGACGTCGCCGCTGCATACCGCGTGCAGGACATCAACACACAGTGTTGGATCGACGCAGGCCGCCAAACCATCGGCAGGAAGATTGGTATCACCTCAGTTGCCGTGCAGCGACAACTTGGGGTGGACCAGCCAGACATGGGCGTACTTTTTGCCGACACCCTCGTACAAGATGGTCATGAGGCCGAGCTCTCGAGCTACCTACAGCCAAAGATCGAGGCAGAAATAGCGCTTGTCCTCGCGCAGCCGATACTGAATCCGAACGCGACCAGCCTCGACATCATCGCGGCGGTTGACTTCGTTCTCCCCGCGATCGAGCTCGTGGACAGCCGTATCAAGGACTGGGACATCGGCATTGTCGACACGGTGGCCGACAACGGCTCCTCGGCTGGATACGTACTCGGCAACACACCCATGAACCTCCGGGGCCTCGACCTGCGAAACTGCGCGATGTCGATGTCCTCGAATGGCAAAACCGTCTCCACGGGGATTGGATCTGCCTGCCTGGGCCATCCGCTCAACGCAGCCGTGTGGCTTGCGCGTCATATGGTCAGGTCCGGCGTGCCGCTACAGGCCGGGGAGGTCCTGCTCACCGGAGCGCTCGGACCGATGGTGACACCAGTGGCCGACAACGAGTACCTCGTCGACATCGAAGGTCTCGGACAGCTCAGTGTCGGATTCGTATGAGCGACGACCACGCCGTCATCGCGGGCAAGGCAAGACCCCTTGGCAAGTACCCCCACTTCCGCCGCGGTGGCGACTTCATCTATGTCTCCGGCACGAGTTCCCGCCGAGCCGACAACAGCATCGCGGGCGCAGACCTTGATGCTGCCGGAACAACCGTGCTGGACATCAAGGTGCAGACCGCAGCGGTGATCGAGAACATCGCTGACACCCTGCGCTCGGCCAACGCGAGCCTCAGTGACCTGGTCGAAGTCTCGACCTTTCTCGTGGACATGGACGACTTTGACGGCTACAACCAGATCTACGGTGAGTACTTCGACGAGTCCGGACCGGCGCGGACGACTGTCGCGGTTCGCCAACTCCCTCATCCACATCTCCTCATCGAGATCAAAGCCGTCGCCTACAAGCCACGCCAGAGCTAGGAGCCACCATGCCGTCTGCATACAGTTTGAGGGCCCTCAATTTCCAGGCCTGGATAGATGAGCACCGCCATCTCCTGAAGCCGCCGGTCGGAAACAAGCTCATCTGGGAAGACGGCAATCTCATGGCATTCGTCATCGGCGGACCCAACGAACGCACCGACTACCACGACGACCCCGTGGACGAGTTCTTCTATCAACTCGAAGGCAACATGATCC
>CAYUOD010000474.1:0-2656 GCA_964446225.1 uncultured Acidimicrobiales bacterium
AGGTCACAAGCGCGCGTTCACAGCGTTCGGTCGCAGGTCCGTCGTAGTCGGAGCGATGGTCACGATTCACCATCCGATGACTTGCTCTCTCAGGTGGTTCGCCTGCTCTATGGCTCTCTGCGGGTCCGTTAACAAGTCGACGTACAAGCGAAATGGGTTCACGATGTTCATCCCGGCGTGCATAGTCGGAAAGCGTAGAGCAACATCGTCCTTGCTCGTGTCGAGCACCAGGTTGAAGCCCGAGTCCACCCGCTCCGCTCCGATCTCGTTGAGAATTCCGTCTGTGGGGTCGGCTCGTGACACCCAGATTCGGACCGTCGGGATGCTCGTCGCCAGCAGTGCTACGAGAGCGGCCGCAGCGGAACCTGTCAGGGCGTATTCGATGCCGGCTCTGCCGAGCAGCTCCGCTGTTCGCATGGCGAGTTGTTCTGACGAGCGCGCCAGTACGAACGCCGTCGTGCGGGTCTTTCGGTCATCGTTCTCCTCAGCCCACAGATCAAGCAGCGCACCCGGCGCAACAACGGCGATCCGCATTGAGCGGAGCCTCACCGAAGTCTCGGGGAGGCTTGCCTTTGGAGAGACCAAGACCCGCGCAGCACGACGCACCGTCTCCATCCCGACGTGGCTCGTCGGCGATCCGTGCCGGTTCCACGACATGAGCCACACCCATGTTGCGCTCCTCATAGACCAAGGAGCCCACCCCTCGGTGATCGCCTCAAGGCTCGACCACACATCGGTGCGGACCGTCCTCGACGTCTACGGACACCTCTTCGAAGGCCTCGGCCGCGACATCGCCGATGCTCTTGATGCACCCTCCGGCGCACCTGCTGCCTACTTTCTGCCTACTTCGGACCAGAACAAGGTCATCGACTTCCCATCCAAATAGCAGAAACCCTTGCAGAGCAAGGGTTTCAAGAGTGGGCGATACAGGACTCGAACCTGTGACCTCTGCCGTGTGAAGGCAGCGCTCTAGCCAGCTGAGCTAATCGCCCTATGGAGAAAGTACTGTAGCGCGGTCGATCCTGGGCCGGAGCCGCCACGAATTGACACAAGTAAGATGACGCCATGAGCGGCCGCGTGAACACCAAGGTGTACTGGAATGCAGGGCTCATCCTGGACGTGGTCCACATGCCCCTTGTAATCCTGACCGTGTTTCTCGGAGCGGTGTGGTTCTCAGGACCGGTCTACGTCACGATTGTTGTCATTGGAGTGAGCCTGCAGATAGCAACACTTTCATGCCCTGTTATGGCTCTTACCGGCTGGCTCAAGCAGAAGCACGACCCGACGTTCGAGAACAACTGGTCGTTCACCTTCTGGCTCTACCAACGCTACGGCGCGCTGGTTGGTTTGCCCGTCTTCTTCTTCTTTCTGGGTGCCGCTCTTCTTGTCCGCACGCTGCTCTAACCACGAGATCTCGCCCGATACGCGTGCTCCTGGCGAGTTGGCTGAGCTTCATCGGGCGCTGCAGCCAGGTGCCGAGGTAGAGGTATCGCTGGACTGGGAGCAGCCAGCCAAACTCACGAATGCGCTCCTGATCGGTGGCGGATTCTCACTCGTGAGCAACGCTGAGCACTCGCCACTGTTTCGGCTGCGCCGAGAGCGGACGCTCGCAGACACAGTGTCAGATGGCTTGGCCGTGCTCATCTGCGGGCTCAATCCGAGTCCCGCCTCGGCGGACTCAGGCGTGGCCTTCCACCGCCCCGGAAACCGCTTCTGGCCAGCTGCGCTTGCGGCAGGTCTCGTGAGCCAGGACCGAGATCCTCTACACGCACTTGAGCATCACGCGCTGGGCATGACTGACCTTGTCAAACGCACCACGTCCAAGGCCAGCGAGATAACTCGAGACGAGTTCACTACCGGCCTCGCCCGAGTTGAGCTTCTCGTGCGTTGGCTCGAACCAAGAACGATCTGCTTCGTTGGGCTGGCTGGCTGGCGGCTGGCCAAAGATCGCAAAGCAACCGCTGGCTGGCAGGAAGTCGGACTCGGTGACCGGCCGACCTACCTCATGCCGTCTACGAGCGGGCTCAACGCAAGCAGCAGCCTGGCGGATCTCACGAATCACCTACGCGAGCTTGGGCGAGCCACCGGTTGAGTTCGGCGACGAAAAATTCGCCCGGATCGGGTACGGCCCAGCTGAAGTGACGCTGGATCTCAACGGAGACAAGTCCATGGACGAGCGCCCACCAGGCATTCACAGCACGAATCCCGGCAGCCGTGATTTCCGGTGACTGTTCAATCAAGTCCAGTCCCCCAGGGAGCATCTCGCCGTGCCAGGCCTCAAGATCCAGACACCCCTCACGCACGCCGTCGCGGAACAACTCGCCCCAGGCCAGCCCGACTCGTCTCGCCGCATCAGCGGTCGGCCCCTGCTCGGGCGCGACATAACCAGGCACTGGTGTGCCAAATATCAGCGAGAAGCGGTTGGGATTGTCCAGCGACCAGCGCCGGTAGCCCTGGGCGGAGCCTACGAGTCGTTGCGGCGCAGGGCGCGGAGGACCAGCGCCTTCAGCCACGGCATCTGCCAGGTCGTCATACGCGTCCGCAATGAGATCTGTCAGCAACGCGTCCCGTCCGTCGTAGTAACGGTAAATGCCTGCAGGGCTCATCCCGATCTGGCGCGCGACTTTGCGCAGTGACAGCGCTGCGGCTCCGTCCT
>CAYUOD010000475.1:0-2655 GCA_964446225.1 uncultured Acidimicrobiales bacterium
GTGTTGGGCATGGGGACGGCAGTGTCGGTGAGTGACCTCATCGAGGTCGGTAACTTGGCGCTGCTTCACGCATCGCCTGGCACACTGCGTTAACGCCTGGATGTTCCAACAGCCCTCGGCGCGTCGCGGTATACAGCGTGCGCGAGAGACTCTGATGAACCGGGATCCTGGCTAATTCATACTGCGTCTTGTAGAGACCAAGGTAAGGCACAATCGCGACCATGCCCGCTTCGGCAACGAACCGGTGCACCAATACGTGATCCTCGGTCACGAGACGAATATCGGGCTCAAAGCCGGCCATACGGCAGGCCGCGCGCTGGGCCTCACCGCAGGTCGTGTCGCTGGCCGAGATGACCCACTGGCGCTCGCCGAACTCGACAAGGTCAACAGCACCACACCCAGCCAAGGGATCATTCATGGGTGCAATGACTCCCAGGGGCTCCTCAAACAGCAGTTCGGTGTGGAGTTCTGCGGACACGGTCATGGGCACGTGGCTGTAGCTGTGAATCACACCCAGATCAATGTCGGCCGAAAGGAGGGCTTCGAGTACGCGCTCAGGTTCGAGGTGCACCAAGGTGAGCTCCAGGTCCGGCACTGATGCGGAGAGCTTTGCCAGCGTATCCATGACGAAGGTCTCAAGAGCGGATGGAAAGGCTCCGAGTGTGAGGCGACCGCTCACCGGAGCCCGCACTGAGATTGCCGAGGCAGCCGCTTCAAGCTCGGTCATGACACGCCCTGCGTGATCAGCCAGGACCCGTCCGGTAGGCGTTAGGCGCACTCCCTGGTTCGAGCGCTCAAGCAGCTGCTGACCGGCCTCTCGTTCAAGCTGGCGGAGTTGCTGGGACACCGCAGACGGTGAATGTCCCACCGAACGAGCGACCGCCGCGATGCTCCCCCGGGTCTGAATTTCACGCAACAGACGGAGGCGTTCGGCGGAAAGTTGCATGAAGATCAGCTTATGGCGGACATAACCATTTACGAGGTTTTCCTTTTGACGCAACTTGCGTAGCGTTGTGCCTCATGCACGCCGCGGCCACCACCTCCAAATCGGCCGCATTTCGGGGCCTCCGGGCCGTGCTTCCACTCTCCATTGGTGCGGTACCGTTCGGCCTCATCTACGGCGTGACCGTGTCCCAGTCAGTCGTGGACGGATGGGTCGGCGTGTTCGCCTCACTGGCCATGTTCTCCGGAGCAGCACAACTCACTCTGATACAGCTCATCGATGATGATGCCGCCTGGTATGTCGGTGTGGGAACCGCGCTGGTCATCAACGCCCGCATGGCGCTGTATTCCGCAGCTCTTGCTCCCGCGTTTCGTGTACAACCCAAACTGTTGGGCTACTTCCAGGCAGCACTGATCACCGACCAGACAGCTGCCCTGGGACTGATTGAGTTCAACCGGCAAGACGACCCGACGCTGCGCCGCTGGTTCTATCTCGGAGCATCGATTCCGTTCCTGATCATCTGGGTGGGTAGCTCCGCTGCAGGCGTACTCTTTGGAGACATCATCCCGGAGGCTCTCGACCTTGCTTTTGCTATTCCGCTGATGTTCCTCGCGATGGCGGTGCCAAGCATAAAAGACCGGCCTTCATTGCTCGCCGCAGGTGTGTCCGTGGCAGTAACGCTTGCTGCTGCGCCGCTTCCCAACGGTACCAACATCGTCCTCGGAGCGATATGCGGAGTGACCGCCGGCGCCTGGAGCCAGCGATGAGCCCGCTGTTTCAGGTCATCCTGGCCGGTTCCGGCACGCTTCTTCTTCGCATCTCGGCGCTCGCGGCTGTTGGCACCCGTGAGATTCCTGAACGTGCAATACAGATCCTGAGGCTCATCGCTCCCGCTGTGCTCACCTCCATTGCCGTCAACAGTCTCATTCTGGATTCCGGGGAACTCCGGCCTCTTGGGTCCTGGCAGGCCGCAGCTCTGGTTGCCGTAGCCGTCTCACTCAAGACCAAATCCATCGGCTGGACATTGGCCGCCGGGCTTGTGGCCCTCTGGACGATCCAGGCCATCTTCTAACGCTCCGTCAGCATAAGAGTCTTCCGCGGAAGACTCTGCGTCGCTATCTGACTAATCGCGCACTGACACGAGCGAAGGATCAGCCTCAGCGATTGAGGCACATCCGGTGAGGGCGAGGGACCGGCGCAAGCCTTCGTCGAACATGGACAGCACCTGGCTCACGCCGGCCTCTCCGCCAGCCGCCAATGCGTACAGGTGTGGCCGACCAATCATGCACGCATCGGCCCCCAGAGCCGCGGCCGCCAGCAGATGGCTGCCTCGACGCACGCCACCGTCGCACAAGATGGCCATGCTGTCGCCAACGGCATCCCGGACTGGCTGGACCAGGCTGATGGGCGCAGGTGATCCATCCAACTGGCGGCCACCGTGGTTGGACAGCGCGACCGCATCTCACCGAAGAGCTGGGTCGAGGGATCAATCCTTTGCACATCGCGCAGGTCGTCGACATTGGCCGCGCGGGCAAGACGGCGTCGCGTCACGCTCAGTTCGGGAGTCCTGAACCGGGCGACCGACTTGAGGGTCTTGTAGGGACTGTTCACGCGCCAAACGCTACCGACTCATCGACTCGGGAAGCGCTGGCACATTCCCTTATGCGTAATGAGGCTACGCCTCCCGCAAAGATCTAGCTCTCCCAGAGGTC
>CAYUOD010000476.1:0-2647 GCA_964446225.1 uncultured Acidimicrobiales bacterium
GAGCTGTCCGGAACCACGATTCGCCAACAAATCACCTCTCTTGAGTCGCTGCTCAGCGATGTGCCCACCACGGGCACGGTCATCACGACGCTCGATGCCGACATCCAACTTGCCGCGAAATCGGCGTTGGCTGGCCAACGGGGCTCGGTCGTGGTCATGAACCCGAGCACCGGAGAGATCCTCGCGCTCTACTCCAACCCGACATTTGATCCGAATGACCTGTCGAGTCATGAACTGGACTCCGTGAGTGCGGCGCGCACCGCACTCACTAACGATCCTGACAAGCCACTCCTGGCCCGCGCCTACCGCGAGATATTTGAACCGGGATCCACCTTCAAGTCGGTCACGGCATCGGCGGGCGTTCAGAGTGGGCAAGTCACCGCTGAAGAGCCGGTGTATCCAGTGACGGACAGTTACACGCCCCCACTCACGTCACGGCCCATCCAGAACTTCGCAGGCAGTTCGTGCGGCGGTGTCCTCCAGGAGATTCTGCGAGTCTCCTGTAACACCGCGTTCGCTCAGATGGGAGTTGATCTGGGGGCCGAGATCATGCTGAATCAGGCCGAGGCATTCGGTTTCAACAGCGTTCCACCACTGCAACTCGAGGACGGCGTCGCATCGTTCTTCCCTGACACCGACGCGTTCGAGCAGAACACACCGCTTCTCGCTCAAGCCGCGCTTGGACAGTTCGACGTCCGCGCAACGCCGCTACAAATGGCCCTCGTCGTGTCAGCAATCGCAAACAACGGCATCGTCATGGAACCGTCACTCGTGTCTTCGGTGGTGGATGCCAAAGGCACCAACCTCATCTCATATGAGCCCCGCCAGTGGAAGCGCGCGCTCCAGCCCGGCAACGCAAACCTGTTGCGTGAAATGTTCGGTGTGATCGCGACAAACGGGACAGCAAGGCGCCTTCTGCCAGAGGGAGCCACCGGCGGCGGCAAGACCGGCACGGCGCAACTCGGCCAGTCCGAGCTGAATCATGCGTGGATTATCGGCTTCTCGCCACTGGAGAATCCGACGGTCGCAATCGCAGTAATAATTGAGTCAACTGAAGGTACCGGAGGCGCGGTCGCGGCGCCGGTTGCCCAAGAGATTCTGCGCGTGGCGCTAGCGCAATGAAGGGTTACAGAATGATGACGCTCCCGGGTCATTTTTTGGGGGAGACTGTAGAGATGCCAAAACGGTCACTATTCTTTCTCAGCAATGTCTGAAGAGAGCCGACCCGTCCTCAGCGGGCGATATGAGTTGTATCGACGAATCGCCCGTGGTGGCATGGCCGAGGTGTTCTTGGCGCGCGACCAGTTGCTGGACCGAGCCGTCGCCGTCAAGGTGCTGTTCCCGGAATTCGCGAGCGACCCAAAGTTTGTCGAGCGCTTCCGCCGTGAGGCGCAGTCCGCGGCGAACCTGAACCATCCCAACATCGTGGGAGTCCACGACTGGGGCCAGGAGCGTGGCACCTACTTCATCGTCATGGAGTACGTCGAGGGCAGAAGCCTCGCTCAAATCATCCATGAGGACGGCCCACTGTCAGAAGACCGTTCCATCTCGATTGCTTCTGATATCGCAGCAGGACTTGCTGTGGCCCACAGAAACGGTGTCGTACACCGCGATGTCAAACCAGGCAACGTGCTCATCACCGCAGCCGGTGAGGTAAAGGTCACCGACTTCGGTATCGCGCGAGCCACCAACGCTCAGCCCCAGGACGGACTCACCCAAACGGGCGCAGTCATGGGTACAGCTTCGTACCTGTCGCCCGAGCAGGCCCAGGGCCACCAGGCAGATCCGCGCAGCGATATCTACTCGCTCAGCATCGTGTTGTACGAGATGCTGACTACGCGTCCACCGTTCAGTGGCGACACGCCAGTGGCCATTGCCTACAAACATGTCCAAGAGCCACCCACACCGCCGCGCCAGCTGAATCCCAACATCAGTCCGAATCTTGAAGCCGTGATCATGCGGGGTCTGGCCAAGGACCCACAGCAGCGCTACGGCAACGCTGAAGCATTCCGTGCTGATCTGCAAGAAGTCCGCAGCGGCGGTATCCCCTTCGCGGTGAGCCAACGGGAATCCGGGGCACCTGTGGCAGAAGTAGCGGCCGTTGCTGCTGTAGCCGCGGTGGCGTCATCAGTAGACCCCATCGCGCCACCGCTCGCGCCGCCAACCACCATGATGGCGCCCCAGTACGCGAACGGCTACGACGACGAGCCACCCCGCCGCACCGGGCTGTTCATTGCAGTGATGGCCCTGCTGTTCGCTGTGCTCGCCCTGCTCATCTATTTCTTCGCACAGTCCCTGAGCAGCGACGACGGCGCGCCCACCTCCACCACCTCAGAAGCCGAACTTGAGGTGGAGGTACCCGACGTCGTAGGCGAACAAGTCGAGGACGCGGAGCGTGCGCTACGCAACGAGGGCTTCGACGTCAGAGTCGTTCGTGAGCAGGACGAGACCTTCCCTCCAGGACAAATACTTCGGCAGAATCCTCGGGCCGGCGAAACCGTCCCAGGTGGATCTGAGATCGAGATCGTCGCAGCACAGGCGCCCGACGAGATACCAATGATTAGCGTCGTTGGACAAACCGAGGACGACGCAAAGGCCAACCTGCGAGAACTCGGCTTCATACCGCTCACCATTCGTGCTGTGGATG
>CAYUOD010000477.1:0-2643 GCA_964446225.1 uncultured Acidimicrobiales bacterium
ATGTCGTTTACCCCCACCACGGTGCCGCGGTAATTACCCACAAGGAAACCCGCGCAGCATTCGGTGTTGAGCAGGAATACCTGGTAATCGAGACAACGCACGAAGGCCTTACCGTCTCTGTGCCGGTCGACAAGGTTCACGACGTCGGCGTTCGGCCGCCCATTGGTGAGCAGGACGTCGCCGATGTGATGGAACTGCTCCGCAAAAAGGATGTGCGTGAGCCGGCCAACTGGAGCCGGCGCTTCAAGAACCATCAGGAGAAGCTCAAGTCGGGCGACATCTACCAGGTGGCTGAAGTCGTGAGAAACCTTTCCTTGCGAGAGAACAACAAAGGTCTGTCCGCTGCCGAGAAGACGATGCTGCTCGAATCACAGCGCATCCTCGTGTCCGAGCTGAGTCTTTCGTGGGAAGTCACCGAGGACGAGGCGTTCGACCGCGTCAACGCCGAACTGGTCTAACCACCATCTGTGCAAAGCCATAGGGCTCCTCAGCTAGGTTCCTGGTGCGTTGAGGAGCATCTCTCCCGAGTTCGCAGCAGTCGAGAAATCGGTGTCGATGCCAGGCACCGTGATAGTCACCGGACCAATGCCGTCGAACGCATCCAACTCCCACAGCAACAGCGGCCGTCGACCGTGCCAGCGCAACGCGTAACTTAGCCGCCCGGCGTAGGTCGGTGCGTCGCTGACTTCGATGTTCTGACCTACCCAACTGGCAGGCAACAGTCGAAGCAGCCGCAACTGAACGCCCTTGTCCTGGGTGCTCTCGGAGATCAGCAACTCCCGCACGAACAACAAGAACGCTGCGTTCGCCGATCCACTGTGTCCAGGTCCGCCGCTGCCACCACCCGAAACAGGATGAATCAGGTCTGGCCAGGTGCCCGTCGCGGACGAAGCTTTGGCCAACCAGTCCAAGCGTTGAAGTGCCCTTTGGTCGCCGAGACCGAGCTCTGCCATTGCAAGACGCATAGTGCGGTAGGTCCCAAGACCACGTGGCCCGATCGTGTTGAGATGCGCATCACGATGCAAGGAGCCGGCCTGCAGCGACGCCACCGTCGCCTCGATCATCGGATGATCAAAACGCAGTACCTCGCAGGGCCAGGCTGCGCTCAACGAGTCGATGGCCGTCTCATCAACGAGTCGGTCAGGCCCGGACGGAATTGCCTCAGTGGGGCCCGCATCTACTGACTGCTCAAGCGAGTCCAGCAGATCCACCCTCAAGTCAGCGGCCGCAGCCCGGGCGGTGCTCGCGGCGTCCGATTCTCCGGCGGCATCGAGCAGCATCGCGGCATCTCTGAGGCCCCGCAAGGACCAGAAGTTGTCGAGGTAACGCGCACGCACACCGTCCTCGTGAGGGGAAGGACCAGGTGGCATGAGGCCAACCGTGCGGAGCGTCTCCGACTTGCGACCCTTGCGGCGCTGCGACTGAATCCACGCCGCCGCCGAGACAATCGACGAACTCGCGGCCCGGGCGAACGCCGTATCTCTGGTGAGACGGAACTGGTCGCCGATCGCACCCATGACCGCGCCAGTGGACGCCAGTTCTCCCACGGAACCCGAGAACGACCCGTCGCGGCGCTGTTCAGCACAGCGTACGAGCAGCGCCTCGCCCGCAGCAGCAGTGAATCCGTAGCGTTGCAGCGCTGAGACGATGAACATTTCAACACGGGCTGAGTCAAGGCCGGACATCGGATCCGAACAGACCACCGCGTCTGCATTGAACAGGTGCAATGAACGCCGACTCGACTCGACAAGATCTTTGAGTTGACCACCGGGAATCTCAACTCGCAGCCCAGCGTCTACATGTTTGGCCCATCCTCTGGCGACGGCCTCATGGTCCACTGTGCTCACGGTGGTGAGCTTCTCGAATGGCACAGCGGCCCGCAGAGTCGCGGACTTCACGAGGGGAAATACCATCATGCCGTGAGCCAAACCGTGCTCGCAGGTGACCGACGAAACCGAGTCCCCGAACTCATCGAGACGCATCGCGACATCTCCTTCGACTTGGCTCGACAGCAATACCTGGCCCGGCTCCCGCGCCACGGACACGACATTGTTTCCGTCCACGTACATCGAGCCGTTCTCAAAGGTCACCCCGTCACACCGCACCTGGGACTCGTGATCGTAGGGCCGCGGGCCCAACGCGACCGCGATTGCGTCATCGGTCTTGTTCTCTATTTCGACCACGATGTGCTCAGCGGGACCACCGGACACGAACACGCGCTGGATGACCTCTCCACTCGCTACTGCCATGACGGTCTCAATGACTGGTGCATGGTCAACGAGCCGCTGACGGACCAACGCTTCACGACCTGGGAAGTACCAGCGATCACCTGCGCGAACCCACCAGTCAACGGCCACCCGGCCGGGCGCTGAAACCACAAGGCCACGAGGGTCGACGACGCCCCTGCACGCCGACCCGACACTGCCAACCAGCGTCCAGTTGCGTCCAGAGAGGTTCCTGGCCCGACTGTCGCCCGTCACGAAACCTTTGGCCGACGGGTCTATCTGCTGCTCAAGCCAATAAGGCAGCACCCATCCGCGTCCAAGCAGGGTTGAGACCGGGGCAGATCTTGTCTTGGTGAATCGTGACATGTTCCCGCAAGCATGGGCGATAAGGCCTAGTCAGCGTCTGACTCGGCTCCGG
>CAYUOD010000478.1:0-2632 GCA_964446225.1 uncultured Acidimicrobiales bacterium
TGAGTCTGAGGAGCAACGTTTCGCAGTATTGCCACTGTCAGCCCATGCAGCGCCTGGCAGTACTTTGGACAAGAGTGTTTCGCTACTTCTTCCACCAGCGCCGTTTCTTTCGCTTGGTAGTAACCACGACAGGTGCCCCCCAACCGTTGAAACTTCCGCCGTGGCTCTCCGCCGTGCCACGCACATGCCACACGACCTCTGAGATCCCCTCAGGCGGCCAGCCAATCGAGTCGGACCGAGTCCGCTGGATCTCAATCCCATCCGCATGGGTAGATGAAGCCGAAACGATAAATCCCTCTGGGCGCACCTCATCGACGAACGCATCTGCGCTTGCTTGGTCTGAGAATACGACTTGATAGTCGACAGGTCTTGGCTCCGATGGCTGGTCGCCAAGCCGACTCAGTTCAGTGACTACCTCTAGGTCATCGGCGCCTTGTTCTTCTCTTGGTGTAACCGCCAGCAAGTCAGCGAAGACCGTCCAATCTGGATCATCGAGGAAGTTCAAGTCAGTCCATCCGCCCATCATCACGAGTTGGAGGTCATCATCTGGCAGCGTCGGGAGGTACCCGATGGAGAGCAACTCGTCCGGTGATCGAAGATGGCCAGCAGGGAGGCCCCCGCCTTTTCAATCTGGGCCTGCAGTCCGTTCTCGAGGCGATCAGTCTGGGCCTTGGTTTCTTCGTTCCCAAGTGCCAAGGAAGCCACGACGGCTATGGGGAATTCCGCAAGTGGGACTAGATCCAGCAACTCGGTGTCAACTATGAGTAGCCCGCTCGTTTCGGCTCTCACCACTGGAAACAATCGCCAGTTCTCGTCGTCCATTCTCATGACTTGAGTATCGCAGCTCCTTCGTTAAGTCGCCTTCTGGGGACCACACGGAGGTGGCGGCTTCTGGCGCAATACGATTGCCCCATGTCGCTACATGACGAGTCGAACGAAGTCTGCCAGGTATCGGACACCGCAGACCTTCCGCCAGCGCGGTTGAGAATCATTGGCTACTGGGTTGATGACGACCGCCCCGACTTGCCTGATCCAGCGAACTTCGTCGACCCCGATTGGGAGGTCGACGAGCGTCGGGTTGTTGCGAGCTATCTCAACGCTGGGCGCCCGATTGGCACTGGCCGTGGCTGCTCACCGTGTCGTATCTGTGGGGCCTCAAATGGTTTCGAGGACTTTACTGACGGCGTCTTCCAGTGGCCTGAAGGACTGGCGCACTATGTACTGGATCACGCCGTTCGTCTTCCTGAGGAGATCGTGGAACACGCGCTGCGCTCGACAGATGCGGCAGCCGTTGTTGGGTTGGTCGATACGAAGTGGTGGATTGCAGCCACAAGCTGAAGGCCCGACACCTAGGTCGTCGTCTCCGCGGCGTGAGTGAAGACTGCTGGGATATGGGCCAGTAGGCGATCCAAGATTTCTGGTCCGGCAGGATGCAGCAGGTGGTCGGCTCCATCCAGCAACACGACTTCGCCGGTACCAGCCAACATTTGAACCATCTCACTGGAGTAGTGAGGCAGGATGGTGTCGTTTGTTCCATGGAAGAAAAGCAGATCCCGATCTGCTAGCTGGTCGGCGACTTCGCAACCACCGGACTGGGTGGCGAAGGTAACAACGGCGGGAACAGTCTGTGACGGAAGTAGGGCCGCGGTCTGGACCACTACCGCACCACCAAAGGAATGGCCAAGCAACACGAATCGCTTGGCCCCTTGCTGTGATGCCATCTCGATGGTGGCCAATGTGTCATGCACACAGGCTTGCAGATCATTCGGCTGGCGATAACTGAGACGCTGCACCCCGATGCCGTCGTTGGCTAAGGCTCGCCCAAGCTGGTGGTATACCCCTCCGTCCGGACCAAGCAGCCCACCCATGGCTCCGCCAACACAAACCACCACATCGGCGGTGTCTTCTGGACCGTGGCGAAGAATCGTCAGCAAGCCACGCATGGTGTAGATCTCGACATGGTCAAGGGCGTCGTCATAGCGAACGGTCTGCTTTGCCAGGACGCCGAGCTTGCTGAGTGGTGTGTGGTCAATATGGGTATCGGACGGCGGCTCTTCGGCTGGTGATTCTTCTGCGGGGCTCATGACTTGGGTCTATTCGTGAATGTCGTCGGCAGATGGCGGTCCGTAGCTGCTGACCATTTCGATGTGGTCGGTCGGGTCACCGGTCCAGTCCATGGCTTGAATCTGGCTGCGACTTCGTCGACCGGTACACGCCCGCAGGACTTCAAACGCCGTTCCCCTCAGCACCAGAGTCGCATCGTCTGGCCCCTGCCGATTCCCGTCCAGTTCGACTGCGAGGGGAGCAAGGTCAGACTCATTGACCCGGTCGAGGAAGCGATCGACATACCTGCGGCCCGAGGCAGTGATGGCTTCGCTCTCCTGTGTTCCAGGCCGATTGAGGGCTAAACGAATGTCATGTTCATGGGTAACCAGGTCAGCAACGAGAGCCCAAGCAAGATCGGGCTGGTCGGCGAACAGTTCATTGATGTAGTCGTGCTGGTCGTTCCATTCTTGGATGAGTTGCTGGACACTGTCGTTGGATCGAGCAGCTACCTGAGCTGCGGTCCAGGCATTGCCGCCAGATCCCTCCCGGCGATCAGCCTTGAAGTCGGCACAGATACCGACCACAT
>CAYUOD010000479.1:0-2626 GCA_964446225.1 uncultured Acidimicrobiales bacterium
GTCGCACCGGCAGCGCTGATGCGTCACATGTACTGGCCGCCACGTTCTCGCGCAGAGCCGCCCGAGAGCTCAAGGATCGCCTCCACAAGCTCGGTGTCGGTAGGGATCTCGTGGTGGGAACGTTCCACGGTCTGGCATTGAGCCAGCTCAGAATGCACGCACGCGACAACGACCGCTCGCTGCCAACACTTGTCCATGGACGTGCACAAATCCTCAGCTCACTTGCACCCGAGTTGGATGCAGCCGCGGTCAGGTCGGTGTCGGCGGAAATTGACTGGGCGCAAGCCCGCTGCATCTCTGCACAGCATTACCCAGAGCAGGCCGAAGCCGCGCAGCGCAGCCCAGGTGTCGCCCTGGGGCAGATCGCAGAGATTGCAGACAAGTACCGACAAGCCAAACGCAACAAACGCATCTACGACTTCAACGACCTTCTCGAGCAGTGGACATCACTGCTGCGAGAAGATGCCATCTTCGCTGCAGCACAGCGCTGGCGCTTTCGCCACCTGTTCATTGACGAGATGCAGGATCTCACCAACCGCCAGATCGCCCTTGTGTCTGCGCTTCTCGATGGCGGGCAGGATGGCTTCTTCGTCGGCGATCCAGACCAGTCGATCTACGGGTTCGCCGGCGCAGGTTCCGAGGCAGATCTCTCCGAGGCATTTCCCGAAATCCAGCAACTCGAACTCAAGCGCAATCATCGCTGTACACCCGAGATCGTCGCCGCCTCGAACCCGCTGGCGACGCGGCCCCATCAGAGCTCACGGGACAACGGACCCGACGTGGTGCGCTACAAGGCGACCGCCAATGGTGCGCCGCTCGTACAAGCCGCAATAGACGCCCGGGACTCTGCGAGCTCCTGGAATGAGATCGCAGTTCTGACACGAAGCAATGCACAGGTGAACCGAGCAGCAGAGATCCTCAAAGCAGCAGGGATCCCTCACTCAGTGCGCCGCAAGGCAGGTCTCATTGACTCCGCAGGCATGGATCTTGCGCTCCGTCGCCTCGGCAAGCTGCAAACCATCGAACAGATCTTCGGGGCACTTCCAGAACTCGGACTTGATGCGGCCGAGCTCAACCTACTAACACGACTCGTTGAGGACTACCGCGTCGCTGACTCCGGAGGCTCCCCCAGCGGACTTCGTTCCTGGCTCCGCTTAGACAACAGCATCAACATCGAGCAGGACGGTATTCAACTCGCAACTTTCCACGCCTCAAAGGGCCTCGAGTGGCCGAGCGTAATTCTCCATGACGTCCGCTCAGCGGGGACCGAGTCTGAGGAGCGACGTCTGCTGTTTGTGGCGATGACCAGGGCGAGCAGGTCACTCACCATCTTGAGTCATCGGGCGGCGCTCGACTGGCTGCCTGACATCGCCTACTCCACGGTCACCGCTGCGCAGCCGACACAGGATCCCTGGCGACAGGAACTTCAACGGGGCCGGGCTGCACTGACCTCTCCGAGTGACTGGGTGCTTGAGGCAGTCATGGCATGGCGCGATCAGGTGGCCCAGCGAGCAAGGATCACGCCAGCCGCAGTACTCACCTCAGAGCGAGCGAAGCGAATCGCGGCGCAGCATCCAACGAACATCGAGGACCTCGCCGAACTCGCTGGCTGGGGGCCCGCGGTGACCAGCGAACTCGCAGCCGGCCTGCTGGCTACGCTCAATCAATCGAACAGCTCAAGTACGACTGGAGTGTGATCGGACGGCTTTTTGCCTTTGCGGCCGTTGCGATCAACAATCACGCTCCTGGTCCTGCGAACAACCGATTCGCTCACCAGCGGGTAGTCGATTCTCAGTCCGTGACGCTTGTAGAAAGCCCCGTCGCGGTAGTCCCAGTAGCTGTACAGGCCTGACTCTGGATACAACTCACGAAACACGTCGGAGAGGCCCCATGATTTGATCCGCTCCAGCGCAGCACGCTCTGCTGGGGTTACGTGGGTCGAACCTTCGAACACCTGTGGATCCCATACATCTGCATCCTCAGGAATAATGTTCCAGTCGCCCAGAGCGACGACATCTTCATCCGGTCCGGTCACACTCGTGAGATGATCAACGAGTCGGTCAAGCCACGACAGCTTGTAGTGATAATGATCGTGATCGACCTCGCGGCCGTTTGGTACATAGACAGATGTGACGCTGATTCCAGAGCACTGCGCCGTGAGACAGCGCGCGTCAGGATCAGGTTCGATGCCGTCCGCGAAACCCTTCCTCACCTTGTCCATACCGACGCGGGAGCAGATGGCTACGCCGTTCCATTGTCCCTGGCCGTGATGAGCCACGTCGTACCCGATTGCAGCGAACTCCTCGAAGGGAAAGGCTTCCTCGGCGAGCTTCGTTTCCTGCAGGCACAGGACCTCTGGCCGGACAGAGTCAGTCCACTCCAGGACTCGCTCGACGCGCGCGTTGAGCGAGTTCACGTTCCAGGTTGCAATGCGCATTGGCAGATCCTACGACGCCCAACCAAAACGCGAAAGTGCCCCGGAGCTGTCTCCGGGGCACCACGGCAATTATCTGCGCTCACTTCTTCTTGGCTGGAGCCTTCTTCTTCGCTGGAGCCTTCTTCTTCGCCGGAGCCTTCTTGGCCGGGGCCTGCTTGGCTGGGGCCTTCTTCTTCGCTGGAGCCTTCT
>CAYUOD010000480.1:0-2623 GCA_964446225.1 uncultured Acidimicrobiales bacterium
GAACGGCTGAGAATCGCCCGTGAGCTCCACGACGTGGTGGCTCACCACGTCAGCGTCATAGGAATCCAGGCCGGTGCCGCTCGACGCACGCTCGACGTCGCGCCGGACAAAACCGAAGAAGCCCTGGAAGCCGTCGAAAGTGCCACCCGCGAGGTCATGAACGAACTGCACGCTCTCGTAGGACTCCTGCGAGAAGATGCGAGTGTCTCACGCAGGTCCGGCCAGCCCACCCTTGAGCGACTGCCCACACTCATCAACCAGATCAGCGACGCGGGCCTTTCTATCTCGCTCTCGACCTGGGGCACCAGCCGCCAGCTCCCTGCAAGCGTCGAACTCACCGCCTACCGCATCGCCCAGGAAGCACTCACGAACGTACTGCGCCACGCCGGACCCGATCCAAGCGTGCAGGTCAACGTCCGCTTCGAACAGGACCGAATTCTGATAGGTGTCGAGGACGACGGGCGGGGCTCAGCCGCCTACGGATTCCGGCGCTATGACGAAGGCGGAGGGAATGGTGTCATGGGCATGCACGAACGGGCTGCACTACACGGAGGCTCAGTATCAGCAGGGCCAAAGAGCGGCGGCGGCTGGAAGGTCCAGGCTCAGATACCGACGCCGCAGAAAGCAAACTCATGATTCGCGTAGGCATCGTTGACGACCAACCCCTCGTACGCGCCGGACTGCGAATCATCGTCGAGACTGAACCCGATCTGGAGGTGTCCGGCGAAGCGGCGAGCGGCAACGAGGCCATCACACTCGCTCAACAGAGTCCACCAGACGTGATGCTGATGGACGTGGAGATGCCTGGACTCGACGGAATCGCCGCGACCCGCCACATTCTGCACGAGTTTCCGCACCTCAAAATCATCATCTTGACCACCTTCGAACGCGACGACTACATCCGGGAGGCACTCGACGCTGGGGCCAGCGGATTCCTGCTCAAAACAACCGGGCCAGAAGATCTGATCCACGCAATACACGTCGTGGCGAACGGCGAGTCGCTGCTGAGTCCCTCGATCACAGTGCGAGTCATCAGACAACTCGTTGAGAGTCAGGCGGTGCCAACACCGGCGCCAGCGGTACTCGACGATCTCACAGACCGGGAACTCGAAGTTCTGCGACTGCTCGCTGAAGGCCTCTCGAATAGTGAGCTTGCTGAACGCCTATCGCTCGGGGAGTCGACTGTAAAGACTCACATCTCGAATCTTCTGACGAAGCTGGGACTTCGGGATCGGGTCCAGGCGGTTGTCTTTGCATTTCAGCAGGGAATCGCCACGACACGACATTCGTAGTAAAACAGCAACGATCTATCCTCCCAGGAGCCATGACCGCAGCAAACGAAGTTGATCAAACTACTGAGAATCTGCTGGCTGCAGGCGCCGAACTCATCGAGGAACGAGGATTGCGTCCCGCGCTACCAAGATTCGCGCTGCGCGACGTAGCCGAACGTGCCGGCGTATCGCCTGGCTCTCTATACCAACGCTGGCCAAACACCGAAGACTTTCTGAAGGCGCTCGCCATCCATCTCATGGGTAGCGATCTCACCGGGAACAGGCCAGAGGAATACCTCGTGCCACTTCTTGAGCAAGGACTCCGCGGCAACGAACTCCTCCGGGCCTGGTCACGCCATGACCAGAATCTCATCAAGAACAGCCGCAGATGGAACGCAAAGCTCGCGCTGTGGCCATTACTTGAGGACCCAGAGGTCGCCGAAGCGATGCGCGATCACTACGAGCGAGCCGACGCAGCAGACAACGGTCCGTTTCGACTCGTAGTCGCCGCCCAGGGCGGCCAACTCCGCGCCGGAATGTCCGAACGGGACGTGACCCTGCTGCGCACAGCCATGCGCGAGGGAATTGCAATGCGCTCAGCCATGGATCCCGAAATGGTGCGCGACAACATCCGCACTGACGAACTCACCGAGGACGACTCCGACTGGAGCCTCACTTCGTTGTCTCTGGCTGCAATCAACGCCCTCTTCTTCGAGAACGCAACAAATGATTGACGTGACACCACGGCGAGGCCCCTACCGGGCCCGTCACGAAACCGAACACCTGCTCCTCGATGCAGGACTTGAAGTCATCTCCGAAGGCTACGGTTCCGGCGCCCTCGATCGGATCACGGCCAAGGACATTGCCGAAGCCGCCGGGGTGTCGACGGGGGCCATTTACAGCCGCTGGGACAGTCTCGAGGACTACCAACGGGATCTGCTGATCTATCGACTCCAACGCCGAGACTCCCGCTCACCCACGAACTTCATCGAGCTGTTCGAGCAGCTCGATCAGAACCAGACCGAGGGCAACGATCTGATCCTCGTTCTCACACCGCTCGACTTCGAGCATCAACGCAAGCATCCGGCCTGGGGTCCGGTTCTTGTGGCCTGGTGTTTGCGCGCCGACGAGGTCATTTTGGAGGCACTCCGGGCTCGCTACCGCAAAGTGCGCGACTCGAACGAGTACCTCTCCAGAGCAGCCATGGACTTTGCCGGCCGACGGATGCGCAATGGTCTAGAACAGCAGGATCTCACCGTGGCCCTCACGGCGCTCGTCGACGGGCTCACGCTGAGATCACACGTCAGCCCTGAGACGACCAATATCACCGTGCCGTGGCCTCCAGAGGCTGA
>CAYUOD010000481.1:0-2622 GCA_964446225.1 uncultured Acidimicrobiales bacterium
AGAAACGACGGTCGTCGTTTTCCCAACGAGCCGAAGAAGCAGAATCGGGCAGCAAGACTGCAATCTTGCCGCCAGCAGCATCACCGTCATCATCGGCAACTGTTGTTGCCACTGAGTCACCAACGCCAGCTGCAGCACACGCGTCCGCAACATCGCCGGTGCAAACCTCGTCAACTGACCTGAATCCGTCAGCTATCACGGTCTCATTCACATTGCCCGCAAACACTGTCTGAGGGACAAGCAGGACAGAAGGAATGTCATTGGTACCGTTGTTGACGCTGCCACCAACCGCGGCTGGTTCTTCGCCTCTGTAAAGCGAAACTGCCAACGCGGCTGCGGCAAATGCCTCAGACTTGATGGCCTTGTATACCGTCATCATCTGATCGCCGAGAAGAATGTTTTGGATGCCACCTACCGTCGCGTCCTGCCCCGTCACCGGGATTCCGTTGATGCCCTGTGCCTGCAGCGCAGCAATAACTCCGCCGGCCATACCGTCGTTCGCGACGATCGCCGCGTCGACCTGGTTGTCATTGGCCGTAAGGATCTGCTCGAAGATGGTCTGGGCCTGTACGTTGTCCCAGTCAGGCACTGCCTGCTCATCAACAAGGTTCCAGTCGCCGGAGTCGAACTTGTCTTCCACTGCGCCGTAGTAGCCATCACGGAACAACGTGGCGTTGTTGTCCGTCGGACCACCGTTGATAAGAACCACATTTGGCACGCCATCGAAGTTCTCAAGTCCGACGAGCATCGCTTCGCCCATCAGACGGCCAACGGCCACGTTGTCGAAACTCACGTAGTAGTCGGCACCGGGGCCTTCCACGGTGAGACGGTCATAGTCGATCACGGCCACGCCCTGGGAGCGGGCGTTGTCGATGATCGCAGCACCAGAACCAGAGTCCAGGTTCACCATCAACAGCACCGTCGCGCCATCAGTGATCGCCTGCTCAGCCTGGGTCTGCATCGTTGCAGCATCACCCTCGGCATTCGAGATGATGTAGTCGTCGCTGGAGAGACCGGCCTCCTCAAAGGCCTGCTCGAAGAAACGACGATCGTCGTTCTCCCAACGAGCCGAAGAAGCAGAATCGGGCAGCAGCACAGCGATCTTGCCCTCGCCTCCGCCGCCTGCGCCCTCGGACGCAGATGTGGTGCTGGAACTGTCGTTGGAATCGCCGCATGCAGCAGCGACCAGCACCAGCGCAATTAGCACGGCGAACAGCCGCATCCATCGTCTCATATCCCCTCCAAGGAATGTGACTGCGGACACACGCCCGCAGCATTCGAGTGCAGCCTAGGAACAGGAGCAGAAATCAGGCCGAAATATCACGGCTGTTTCGCGGAATAAGTCATAAATACCGGACAGGTCAGTCACAGATTGTGCGCATGGCCTAGTCAGGTATAACGAGGCGGTAACCCGCGCGAGGTTCAGTCACGATCAACGCTGGACCGTTTTCGTCCTCCAACTTGGAACGAAGTCGCCCCACGTACACCCGCACATACTCACGGGAGTTCTCGTAACCACGGCCCCAGACTTCGCGCAGCAGTTGCTCGTAGGACAGCAGGCTTCCGGCGTTAAGCGCCAGGTAGCGCAGGAGCGAGAACTCCGTGGGCGTGAGTTGCACACGCTCACCACCCTTGAAGACCGCCTTGGCCTCAAGCCCGACACGGATGTCACCGAGCAGAATGTCACCAACCGGTTCGGGAGTTTCCGCGATGCGCGACCGCCGCAGCGTGGCCGTCATGCGCGCCATGAGTTCCTCGATACCAAACGGTTTTGTGAGGTAATCGTCGGCCCCCAGATTCAGCGCCCTGACCTTGTCCTGCTCGGCCGTCCGAGCAGACACCACAATCAGGCCTACGTCGTGCTGCTGGCGGATGTCCCGACAGATATCGAAGCCGTCGGCGTCAGGCAGCATCAGATCGAGCAGCACAATCTCCGGGTCGTAGCTCGCTACGAGATCCAGCACGACTGACCCGGTTCTCGCGACCTCCACCTCGAAGCCGCGCACCAGAAGGTTGGAGCGGACGAGGTCAACAATGTTGGGGTCATCCTCGACGACGAGCACTCGAGTCGCGTTCATGAGCTCTCCGGATCCATAGGCAGTGCCACCCGGATTCTGGTTCCTGCGCCACGGGTCGCTGAAATCCTGCCACCGTGAGCACGCACAAAACCACGCACGAGTCTGATACCCAGGCCGCGCTCAATGAGTAACTCGTCGCGTGCCCCGTTGATGAAATCCATGACGTCATCCGGCAGGCCTTCACCGTTGTCCTCAACAACTACTGTCGCCATATGGTCACTTCCTGAAGCGTCGTCCAGGAGGACCTTGACGACGGTCCCCTCCAGATTGTGGCGCAGGGCGTTACCGATGAGATTCACAAAGACCTGCTGCAGTCTGTCGCTGTCACCCCAGATAGTGAGTGATTCCGGGAAGCTCGTGATGATGACGCTGTCCGATCCAGCGACACTCGCCGACTGCTCGACTACTGCGACCAGATCGCAGTAGTCAAGATCCAGCCGCAGAGTTCCAGACTCGATTGCACTGTCATCAAAGAGCTGAGCCACCAGACGACCCATCCGTCCAGATTCGGCCTCGATAATTCGCAGAAAGCGTTCCTTGTCCC
>CAYUOD010000482.1:0-2608 GCA_964446225.1 uncultured Acidimicrobiales bacterium
GGTGGCACCGTGGTGGTCGCCGGTGGCACCGTGGTGGTCGCCGGTGGCACCGTAGTCGTCGTGGTAGGTGGCACGGTCGTGGTCGTGGTGGTCGTTGGCGCGGTCGTCGTTGTGGTGGTCGGTGGCACCGTAGTCGTCGTGGTCGGTGGCACCGTAGTTGTGGTCGTCGGGGGTGCTGTGGTGGTGGTCGGCGGCACGGTTGTTGTGGTCGGTGGAGCTGTAGTTGTGGTAGTGGTCGTGACGCTTTCAAGGTAGTAGCAGACCGTCCAGTGATATATCAGACCTAGACCAAACCCGGGTGCCGTAAGTAGCGTTGTGGAGCCGCCAGAGGTAAATGTCCCCGCACCGTAGGTGTTGTAGCTCGTCTGACCCTGCACGACAGCTCCTAGATACTGGACGTCCCCGAATGCTGAAGACTGCGTGTCCACCCCGAAAGAGAAGAAGAATGGGGAAAAGGTCACGTTACCGTCCGTCGCGACGCTATCGATGATGGTGCCGGTCAGCGCCATCATGATCTTGCCCGATGGCACAGTGAAGAGTGCATTACATGTGGCAAGGCCTCCGCCGCCGTCTGAACCCCCCGTGCAGGTTGCCAACGAGCTGGCTGACATGCAGTCGGATGTCGCGACACCTATGTCGGACTCGGCGGTCGTTGATGCGCTGGCCATGAACCCGAGGGTCAAGATCAGTGTCACGATGAGAGCGACGAGCACTCCCCGTAGTACTCCTCTGCCCACTGAAAACTCCACAACAGTTGCATCGCCGAAGGTAGCGCCGAAACGCTCCTACGATACAGTCAAGCAGTCACGCACAGTCATTGCAATGTATCCGACAGATACACCGACGGCGGCTCGTCGGCCTGGTCTGCTGAGCCTTCTGCCACACAGAACAGGCTCGGGGCGAATCGAACCAGCTGCCCCATAGACCTGCACCCAGTTATCGCAGTAAAGGCGGGGTTTGCTGCGATGATTCAAGCGTTGCATCAGCTTGAGACGGGTCGCGCGCGGTATCAACCTCGGCTCCCCACGCTGCTCCCGCAGCGACCAGCGTCAGCTCCCGCGGCTCTCTCAGTGAGGGATACGGAGCGGCCGATGTCCCAAATGCAGGAGTCCAGAGCACTTGTGTAGTACGGAATAATGAGGCGAGACCATCGTCGCATGCCTCGCCACCGAAGATTCGCTGGGGTACCCGCATAAGCGGTCTGGTGATGCGTCCTGGTCCTCGAGTTGCTGGCCGTTGAGCTCTGGGTTGCCAGGTTCGTCTTACCAGCGTGTTGGTAAAGTGATGTTATGAACTCGCATCAGAGGCTGCGAACTCCCGCCCGGTGGAGGACTCCTCCGATCCCCGATGGTTACGGGACGCGCCCCTATGAAGGACTCACCGGACCTGTGGTGCTGCCACTGGCTCTCGACTGGTCCGCGAGTGGTGTGGTGCGTGACTTAGATGATCCGGTGAAGCGGCCCATCGTGTATGAGATTGTGTTGACGGTGGGGACGGCAGCCGACGTTGAGAATATGTTGATCCAAAGCTGCTCATCGCGAACGACTATCGAATCCAAGGAAGCCGCGTGACCATCTAGCGGCTCGCTAGGAGCGGTAGACCCTCACTCCATCAGCGTGGGCGGCGAGCGCACGGAGATCTCTCAGATCGCCGGTAAGAATGGCTCCATCGGGCTCGGCCAGCGCGACCACGATGGCATCCACCGCTGAGCCTTGGCGGGCAAGCGCCCGCAGCGACCCCGCTCGACGAGCAAGGCGTTCAGGGAGTTCTTCCACGATGTCACAAGTCTTGAGGAAGCGGTTGATGTTGGCGTCGGTACGTTGACGCCCTGACACCGACTCGGCCAGTACCATCGAGGGCACGAGGGGTGGCCAGAGACCCTCGCTTTGGAACACGGCGATGAGCGCCGCCGAATCCTGACGTCGGCGGGCGAGACGGCTCACGCCTCCGGAATCAAGGACGAGCAGCGTCACTCGGCTGTGGCTGTGCTGGCATCACTGCGGATGCGCCGAAGGAGACCTTCGGCGCTGGCGATGGCCTTATCTGAGGGTTCACCGGCATCATCGAGCAGTTCAACCAGATAACGGTCGGTCTCCTCGTTCAAAGCCTCACGGCGCAACTCAGCGCGGACAGCTGCCTGGAGAAGCTCGGACGGGGAGAGCTCGCGAGCCTTCAGTGCATCGTAGAGATCGTCTGGGAGGTAAACCTGCATCCTCGGCATACGCCTACTATACACACTCATTCGCCCGACATTTCAGCACGGTCGGCGCTAACACCTAGTCGGTAGCGGTGGCGGCGTTGGCGGCGTCGACAAACGCCTGCGCCTTGCTGGCCTTTACGATCTCGGTCTTGGCGACGGAGTTGTCAGAGAAGGTGAACGTCATAGACCCGATGAACCTGTTGGCTCCGTTCACGGTGACCTTGGGGGCGTCCTTCAGCTTGAGCTCGAGCAAAAGCTGTTTCGGGGTATTCGTGTATGGACTCATGGCGAAGAACAGCATGCGCCTATTGGTCAAAGCAAACATGACTCGACCCGTGGGAACCTGACTCGCGAGAGTGGCGGATCCCGCAGTACCGGTCGAACCTCCACCTGAGCGACGGCTGGCCA
>CAYUOD010000483.1:0-2605 GCA_964446225.1 uncultured Acidimicrobiales bacterium
AGAACCTGATTGATCTCAGCATTGAGATCCTCAATCTCGGCTCTGTCGGCTTCGCGGTCAAGCTCAAGCTGATCCTGATTTGCCTGAAGTCGCTGGACGATCACGCCGTCAATGAAGGAGGTACCCATCGCAATACCGATTCCGAGCGCGAGAAACACCGCGACGATCGAAACAATGTGATAGCGGAGATTGATCACGCAGTTACAGCTCTGACTCGTTGGGTACTAGAGACTCAACCACAAGTTTTGCATAATGAGGCGGATAGGTTCGCTCACCAGGCCAATCACCGCGATCGTAAACGCCGCCGACACGACGAGAGCGATCATGTCACGCTTGCGCACCTGGTTCTTGTAAAGACGGCTCACGCCCTTGGCATCCACCAGGATTCCACCGACCTTCATACGTACGAGAAACGTCGAGGACATACCAGCGCGCCCCTTATCGAAGAACTCGACCATCGAGTTATGTGCCCCGACGGCAACGATCAACTCCGCATGTTTGTCGTAGGCCATCAGCATGGCAATGTCTTCTGATGTTCCTGCTGCTTCCCAGGTGAGATAGTCGAAACCCAGACGGTCGAGTCGCTCCGCACCCGGGGCAGCCCCCGACTCGTAGGCATGTACGACAAGCTTTGCTCCGGAGCGCAGCGCCTGCTTCGACACCGAGTCGAAGTCGCCAATGATCAGATCGGGTCGCAGTCCGATCTCCAGCAGCGCATCAGCACCACCGTCAACGCCGATCAGAATCGGCCTCAGCTCTTTGACGTAGCCAATTCGCCGCAGCGCCTCGAGGTCTTCTTGATAATCGTTGCCGCGCACCACGATAAGTACGTGACGTCCAGCGAAATCGATGCCGACGTCGGGTAGATCCACAGGTTCGGTCAAGAAGCTGTGCTCACGGCGAAGATACTCGAGGGTGTTCTCGGCGAAGCGTTCAAGTTCGTCACCCAGATGCTGCCGCGCGAGCTGCAAACGACCGGTGAGATCTTCTTCAGACTGTCGATGCCCAACGACAATGGGCTCACCCTCGACGAACAGTTGGTCGCCGACAAGCGCGACTTGCTCTCCTTCAGAGATCTGGTCCAGCACCGCGCTGCCCACGTCGTCGAGCAATGGTATGCCCGCACCCGTCAGGACGATTCCACCCATGTTGGGGTAGCGACCAGTCATTGATGATGCGGCGTTCACCACTGCCACCACGCCATGAGAGAGCAGTTCCTCGGCCGCGACCCGATCCAGGTCTTCATGGTCGATGACGGCGACATCGCCAACCTGTAACCGGGGAATAAGATTCTTGGTGCGACGATCTGCGCGCCCGGGTCCAGCGATGGCTCCGTCTGGGAGGCCATCGAGGTCGTCACGCGCTGGGCGCCAGCGCCAGCTCCGATCGACCGCCTTACTCATGTGCTGACCTGTGCTTCTTCCAAGAGTTGTCTGGCGTGCTCGACAGCAACCTCGCTTGCCTGTCCGCTCAGCATACGTGCGAGTTCCTCGTAACGATCCTTGTCAGACAGGGCGTAGACATCTGAGATGACCTCCCCATCCACTGCGTCCTTACGAATGGAGATCTGCGCGTGGGCGGCGGCGGCCACCTGCGGCAGATGGGTGACGACAAGCACCTGTCGCTGCCTGCCCAGCTCGGCGAGTGAACGGCCCACGGCAAGAGCAGCTTCGCCACCAATACCGGCATCGACCTCGTCGAACACCATGGTCGGTGGACCCTCGCTCAATACCAGTCGTAGCCCCAGCATCACTCTTGCGAGCTCACCTCCTGAGGCCACCTTGTTCAGCGGGAGCGCGGTCGCTCCCCGGTTGGCCTCAAACAGAAACTGTACGTCATTCCCCGGATTTTCTGCGCTCACGTCAACCCGCAGAGTGGCATCGGGCATAGCGAGTTGGGCAAACCGGGCCTGCACAGCAGCCGCGAGAGCGTCCTTGTTTTTTCGTCGCGTCGAGCCAACAACGTCGGCCGCGGCATCCCGTGCAGCAGAAGCCGCGATGATCTCTGCCTCCAGTGCCGCGGCGAACTCTTCATGGTGTTCGAGCTCTGCGAGACGCTCACCTGTTTCCTCAGCGAACGCCATCACAGCGCCAAGATTATCCCCGTACTTTCGACACAGCTCGCGCAACTGCTGGCGTCGAGCACGAACTTCGGCGAGGGCCTCAGGGTCGACGCTGATGTTCTCAACCTGCTCGCGGAGCTCCTCAACAGTGTCCTGGAGGTCGGCCGCAATACCCTCGAGACGCTCTGAGATCTCTGCCAGGGGCGGGCGGTTACGCAGCTCTGCTACCGACTTCCCGATGCCGTCGAGCGCTCCGCTGTCGGCATTGAGTTCTTCAACCGCTGCTGCCGCTGCATCTTTGTGCCCCGTCGCATCGGCAAGCAGAGACTCTCTCAGCTCAAGGGCGGCCTCCTCCTCAGGATCAACCAAGCCCGCGGACGCGATCTCCTCGACCTGAAAACGGAGCAGGTCCATCTCTCTCATGCGGGACCGCTCGTCGCCGCCAGTCGTCTCGAGCTTCTTGCGCAAAGACTTCAGCGTTTCCGTGGCCGCGTCGAGTGGTTCCAGATCTACGCCTGCGAATGCGTCCAGCGCGGCACGCTG
>CAYUOD010000484.1:0-2585 GCA_964446225.1 uncultured Acidimicrobiales bacterium
ACGGCTGATTCCACAAGTTCCATCTTGACAAATCCCCCAGAGGTTTTGCACACTTTCAATAAGACAAGTTCTACCTTGCATTATTATTCCACGCAGAAACGGAAGACAGATGTCACTCGCAAGCGTCAGCGCCGGCTCGGCAAAGGAACTCAAAGCCAATGGCCACCTCACCACGAAACTCGGGGATCGGCCCGTCGTCGTATTCTGGGACGGCGACCAGGTCTGGGCGATCGAAGACCGCTGTCCACACCTCGGCTTCCCCCTCCACCGCGGAACCGTAGAAGCGGGGATGGTTACCTGCCACTGGCACCACGCCCGCTTTGATCTCAGCTCGGGGTGCACGCTTGATCCCTTCGCAGACGATGCGATGAGATTTGAAGTGACAATCAGTGACGACGAGGTTCATGTCACCGCTCAGCCAGACTCAGGTCACAAAGAACGCGAGCTCATCAGGCTCCAACAGGGACTCCAGGAGGGCATCCGACTCGTCGTCGCCAAGAGTGTGCTGGCCCTGCTCGAGAATGATGTTCCAGAGTCAGAGATAGTGTCTGTCGGGCTGCGTTTCGGGGCCACCCACCGCCAGGAGGGATGGGGTTCTGGCCTCACCGTACTCACCGCAATGGCCAACCTCCTCCCCTACCTGGCTGAGAGTCAAAGAGCCACGGCGCTTATCCAAGGACTCATGTGGGTCTCAAACGACACCAGAGGTCGCGCTACCCGTTTCCGGCTCACTCCGCTGCACGACTCAGAGTTGCCCGACGAACGATTCGAGTCCTGGTACCGACGATTCATCGAAACCTCCAGCCCTCAGGCCGCTGAAAGAGCACTGACGACCGTGCTGGAGGATTCCACAAGACTTGGTGTTGCAGAAAGCGCGATGGTCGCAGCAGTCACTGATCACGCGTACCTCGACACCGGCCACGTCCTGGACTTCACGAACAAGGCGATCGAGGCACTGTCAGCCGCCGGACCTTCGGCCGACCCCGGCTTGCTGCTTACCTCACTGATCACCCAGACGTGCAGCGCTGGCCGTGCCGAAGAGAGCTCGGCCTGGAACCACCCCCATGACCTTGCCGCAATGGTCGCCGAACACGAAGAAGAACTGCCAGCAGATCTGGCGACCGGAAGACACGCCGAACTCGCGAAACCCACCCCCGAACAGGCAGAAGGTCTGCTGGTCGACGACCCCGAAGCTGTCTTGAACGCGATACGCGACATGCTGCGTTCTGGTCTCAGCCCAGTCCAGGTTGCGCGCACTGTCAGCGCCGCGGCCGGCCTGCGTCTGTGCCGCTTCCACACCCAGAACGACCCCGATGACTGGAACATCCTGCACCATACGTTCACCACGGCAAGCGCGGCGACCCAGATTCTTGAACGACAGGAGTCAACTGAGGCCTCACGGGTGCTGTACCACCTGGCGACCCAGGTCTACCTTGACCGCTTCCTGAACGTACCCTCAGCGCGCGTTAACAACACTCTCAACACGGACCTCGCCGCGCTCGCGGAATGCTGGGATCATGACGGTCATGTGGACGAAGCTGGCGACATCGTGGCCTCATGCCTGAGGTCCGGGGTCGCCGCCGAAGAAGTCATCCAAGCGCTCTGCAACGCCTCTCTCAGAGAGGACGGGACCTTTCACGTCTACCAGAGCGTTGAAGCTGCCGCCCGCCAGGCAATGCTCTGGGGACCTGGAACTCCCCAGCAGTCCTGGCCTCTTATTGGTACCGCGCGATTCCTTAGCGCCCACACGCCAACACGCCGAACCCTTGACAAGGTCATCACCACTGCGACCCGCCTACGGCGCGGCCAGGACCTCTTTGTCGAGGCCGAGTAGTCCGACGCTCAATCGCCGGGATCGCCGGACTCGATGGAGTCGTGAAACTCAGCCGGAACGCGAAAATGCGAGTTCGGCTCGAGTGCCTCACCAGCAAGCCCTGGCACACGTTCGGTGTTCGCCCATTTGATCATCAACGCCGCCATCGTGCCCCACACCACAGGCATTCCGCCGACCTTCATGACGACCCCCGCGACCTGCTGATCCTGGACGGCGTCGAACCAGTCCAACACGCGAGGAGAGAAGGCATAGGTCTCATACAGAGGGGCCGACGCAAGCAACAGGAAACTCGCCGGGAGCACAGGAACCACTCCCGCGGCCAAGAACAGGTAGACGATCTTGACGCCCGGATGAGCGACTCTCATCTCCCGCAGTGGCGAGATGATCGGCTGCCACAAGATCAGCCCGCCCGTAATCCAGGTCACGTCGATAAAGATCGAGCCGAGTTCAGATGAACGCAGAAAGTCAGTGCTTGCGGGAGCATGGGTCAAAATGAGAATGAAGTTAACGATGAGAGCGGCGTAGAGCGGCCGGGAGATCGCCTTGGCGAGGTCATAGGCCCGCAGTTTCGAAAGTATGTCCCGCGCCATCCATTCCGGGGTCCCCAGCAACATCAGCGGAGCTACCACCGTGGTAAACAGCACGTACTCAAGCATGTGTACCGAGGCCAAATAGCCTGAGCCCAGCAGTCCCAGTGGCCAGTCAATGGAAAGCCACAAGACCGCTACACCAGCCAGAAAGAAGCGCCTCT
>CAYUOD010000485.1:0-2584 GCA_964446225.1 uncultured Acidimicrobiales bacterium
AAGCCTCTGAGGGCTCTGTTCTTGTGGCTGAGCACCAGACCAGCGGACGTGGACGCCTGGACCGATCCTGGGCTGCTGCGGGCGGCTCGTCCATTCTCTGCTCACTGCTTGTTCGACCCGCAGAGGGTGCAGCTCGTCACCGGCAGCTGTTGACAGTGGCGGTTGCGTTGGCGTTATGCGAGGCCATCGAGCAGCTGGATGTTGATGCAGTTGTGAAGTGGCCAAACGATGTGGGGGTGAGCGGCGCAGGGGGCTTTCAGAAGCTTGCAGGCATTCTCGCTGAATCCGACCAGGACGCAGTTGTAGTGGGGTTTGGCTGCAACGTGAGTGCAGACACGTCCCGCCCGGCTGCCGCTGTGTATCTGGAGAAGCTCACCCGCCATGACTGCTCGCGGCCAGCGCTACTCGCCGCGGTTCTGAACGGATTTCGAAGCCGGTATCTCCAGTTGACCCAGGACGGCCCGGAGGCGCTGCTGAGCGAGCTTCGTGTCCGCTGTGACACGCTTGGCCGCACAGTGCGCGTTGAGCAGTCAACAGGGTCCTGGCTTGGTGTAGCGACCGGTGTGGACGACTACGGAAGTCTGCTCGTAGACAACGGGACGGGCATTGAGACGGTAAGCGTTGGCGATATCGTGCATCTGCATGTGCCAAACCAACTTGAATAGCAGCCGTCACACGGCCGCTTCTGTCACGATGGAGAAGTCGCTGACGTGGAGGTCTCGTGGCAAAAGTTGAATCCGCAGATGAGATCATCGGGGTCGTGCATGTCACGCCCGACGTTCACCGCGACGAGCGCGGGCTGTTTATCGAAACCTATCGGCGAAGCTGGTTCGGTGCTTCGGGACGCGAGATGGTTCAGGCCAACCGGGCCGATCGCAAGCAGGGCTCGCTTGTTGGCCTGCACTACCACCTGCACCAGGCGGACTACTGGTACGTGCCGACCGGCATCTGCCGGGTGGTACTTCATGACCTACGGGTCGGGAGTCCGACCCACAGAAATACGATGAGTTTTGATATCGGTGGCGACGAGCATCGTGGTGTTTTCATTCCACCCGGCCTTGCCCACGGGTTTGCCGCGCTCACGGATATGACCATCACCTATCTTGTCGACGGATACTACAATCCCGCGGACGAGCTGGGTGTTGCCTGGAATGATCCGAGCCTCAACGCGGACTGGGGAGTTGAAGATCCGGTGGTGTCCGAGCGGGATCAACAGAATCCCCACGTGGCCGACCTCTCGGGGCACTTGTTGCCTCACTACGGTCTCCGTTCATAGGGAGGGTCCATGAAGATTCTGATTACCGGTGGGGCCGGATTCATCGGCTCAAACTATGTGCGCCAGGTCATGGCCAACTCAGATGACGAGGTCACGGTCTTTGATGCGCTCACCTACGCTGGCAATCTCAGCTCATTGAGCGAGCACGTCAACGACAGTCGCTACGCATTTGTCCAGGGTGATGTGCGGGACCGAGAAGCGGTACTCGCTGCAATGGACGGTCACGACGCCGTCGTACATTTTGCTGCTGAAACCCATGTCGACAACTCCCTTGAACGACCAGACGACTTCGTTACCACGAACTGCGTGGGCACCAACGTGGTTTGCGATGTTGCTCGACAGGTGGGTGTGGCGAGGGTGCTGCACGTTTCCACGGACGAGGTGTACGGATCGATCGTGGATGGATCATTTACCGAATCGGACATCCTGACGCCATCCAGCCCTTACAGCGCTTCCAAGGCCGGCTCAGATCTCATTGCTCTGTCGTACCACACGACCTTTGGTGTTCCCGTGGTTGTGACGAGGTCCTCGAACAACTTCGGCCCCTTTCAGCACCCGGAAAAATTGATCCCGCTATTCATCACGAACCTCATGGACGAGCGCACCGTGCCGCTCTACGGAGACGGCAGCAACATTCGCGACTGGCTGTTTGTCGAAGAGAACTGTGCTGGCGTCGACGCAGTCCTGCGCCGCGGTACGCCAGGCGAGACGTACAACCTGGGCGGTGGCCACGAACTCTCGAACCTCGAGATAACAAACAAGGTTCTCGCACTCCTAGGCAAGGACGAATTCAGCATCGAGCGTGTCACCGACCGCCTTGGGCATGACTGGCGTTACTCGATCACGTCCCAGAAACTGCAGGATCTGGACTGGGCACCGGCACTGGACTTCGACGCTGCGCTGGAGCTGACAGTCCAGTGGTACCAGAAGAACCGTGCCTGGTGGGAGCCGCTCAAGAGACCGGCCTCATGAAGCCCGCGAACATCCTTGTCACCGGTGCCGCTGGGCAACTCGGCTCGGCCATCGTGGCCCTGCTGGACGACAACGAGGTACATGCTCTGACGTCGGCTGACCTGGACATCACCGACCGGTCGGCGGTTCGCTCCGCGCTGGAGACGCTGAAGCCATCGGCAGTTATCAACGCAGCGGCCTATACGGCTGTGGACGACTGTGAGACCGATGTGGACCTGGCAATGCGGGTGAACGCATTCGCTGTGCGCAATCTGGCTGAGGCCTGCGCCGCAACCGGAACGTTTCTCTGTCAGGTATCTACGGACTACGTCTTTGACGGCACGAAGGCAGCGCCCT
>CAYUOD010000486.1:0-2580 GCA_964446225.1 uncultured Acidimicrobiales bacterium
AACGCGTGTCGTACTTTCGTTTTATCAAAGTGTTGCACTACTGGCTGAACTACTTTTGCTTTACCGTTTTGTATATTTTTGTCTTGCATTGCTGTCGTTTTATCTATTTAGGTGTTGCCTTGATTATCACGAATTTTTTCCGCACAACCAATCAGTTGTTTTATAAAATCTTCGCTATGTGAGATAAAAGGCGCATGACTTGCCAGTTCATTCATTACAATATTTTTTTGCGCAAAATCTTTTTGCAAAATATTGCCTAGTTCTTTTGGTACCAGGCTATCTTTTTCACCAAAGCACCAATGCACTAACGGCTGATGACTTAATACAATATGATGTTGTACGGCATCGTTCCGCACAATATTGCGCAAATCAGTTTTCAATAAAATATCCAGACCAACTGTCAGTGCATGTAATGAGGCCGGCCCTCTTTGGTCAATGCTGTTCTGCAATTTTTTAACCACTCTCATTGCATTCGGCAAGCCTTTTACCTGCAGTGCCAAAAATCGGCGAACAGTCTTTTTCTGCTGCTGATTAAGCTCATTTGCAAACTTCGTAAACACCGCAGAATCAACGCCACAAGACCAGTCATCTCGGCGAACAAAACAGGGGTTGGTTGCAACGAGCAACGCAGCGGCTACCCGCTCTGGGTAGAGTTCAGCCAGACGAAGTACCGCCAACCCACCTAAAGACCAACCTACCCACAATACTGGTCGATACACTAACGGCGTTAATGCCTGCACATAATCATCCAATGAATGCGCTTCAACATCAGCCATGGAGCCATGCCCTGGTAAATCCACCAGTACAACATTTATCCAGCCGGGCAATTGCTGTACAACATCATCCCAAACCGCACTGTTCATTGCCCAGCCATGTACAAAAACACAGGTTACAGTATCTGACATTGATCCTTTCCAAATGATTTTATGCAAAATGACGTGACGTAATAATTAGTAGAAGCATTTCGTAAACAGCTAAGGTAAGCTTTCGCTGCCGTATAAACATCAGCTGTAAAAAAATCAATCTCAAAATTCATATAACATCTAAAATTTGCATTTAAACTTGTGGAACAATACCTAAACATCGCCTTATTTATCACGCTCGCATATCTCATCGGATCGTTTTCAACCGCAATTGTGACCTGCAAAATTATGGGACTCGAAGACCCACGAAACACAGGCTCGAATAATCCCGGTGCGACCAATGTACTTCGTCATGGTGGCAAGAAAGCGGCTATTATCACCTTAATTGGCGACATGTTGAAGGGGCTTATTCCAGTATTGCTGGCTCAACAGTTGAACTCTGATTCATTTGTTGTCGCACTGGTTGGCTTATTTGCACTGTTGGGGCACATTTTTCCAGTCTATTATGGCTTTAAGGGCGGCAAAGGTGTGGCAACTTATTATGGTGCTCTGCTGGGGTTTAACTGGTTAAGCGGTTTGATTGCGCTTGGCATCTGGTTAGTACTTGCTGCATTAGTAAAAATTTCATCATTATCCGCTTTAGTTTCTATTTTCAGCGCGTCTATTATTCTATGGTATTTCACAGCATCTGTAGCGTTAACCGCAGCACTTGCGGTGATGAGCATTTTCGTTTTCTGGCGACATAAAAAAAATATTGTACGACTGCTGCAGGGCAAAGAAGTCAAAATTGGTAAAAGCACTAAATAACGCCTGAACCAATATCTGCCATTTGGCGACAGTCAAGAACGTTAAAGATTACTTACGACAGAGACACTAGAGTGCACGGAGTTTTTAAGATTATTTATTTCTGGATTAACAGCACTTAAGCACTGTTAATAACTAAATATTTTCTCTGTGTCCTCTGCGCCTCTGTGGTGAAAGTTTTTGATTTTAGCTTTTCACCATCATACCTAAATTGCACTTAAATCCTGCATCGACCAACGCGCACGCGCATCAATTTCCAGAGGCTGGTTTTCACCTGCAAGCAAACGCAAGCAACCCGCCTGAGCAATCATTGCGCCATTGTCAGTACAGAATTCAACACGCGGAAAATACAATTGCCCACCTAATTCCCTGACCATTTCTGTCAGCTCTGCTCGCAAACGAACATTTGCACCAACTCCACCCGCTATTACCAACGTTTTACAGTTCTGTTGCTCCAATGCGCGCCGGCACTTTATTTTAAGGGTATCCACCACAGCCTCTTCAAATGCCAGTGATATATCGGCTTTTACCTGCTCACTTAAAACGCCGTTTTTATTTTCACGCCCATCAACACACCCAGTGACTTCAGCAACGGCTTTATGCATGGTATTTAAAGCAAAGGTTTTTAATCCGCTAAAACTAAAATCCAGGCCTGGTCGATCAACCATTGGCCGGGGAAATTTATAAACCCCTTGCCGCCCTTTTTCAGCCATCGCCGCGAGGATTGGGCCACCAGGATAGCCAAGCCCCAGCATTTTTGCGGTTTTATCAAATGCCTCACCCGCCGCATCATCCAGACTTTGGCCCAATAATTCGTACTGCCCTATCTTTTGCACATCCGCCAAAAGAGTATGCCCCCCCGACACCAGCAACGCGACAAAAGGAAATGCGGGCGGGTTCTTTTCCAGCATCG
>CAYUOD010000487.1:0-2575 GCA_964446225.1 uncultured Acidimicrobiales bacterium
CAGTCTGATGGCGCCCTGGATGGCTCACGCCTTTACGAACGGGAGCATGTTCGTGGCTGGCTTGATCGTCGCTGGAAGCTAGCTACTGTTCGCTGTTGTCGAGGAGTGCTCTGAGGTCCGCGGTGTTCTGGTCGGTCCATCCGTCTGGAGTGGATACCGCGAGCCAACCGTCGATGACGTTGACGCCATAGCTGTGGCCGTAGCCCGGTGAAGCGCCAAAGGAGTACACGAGGTCGCCTACCACTCCCCAGAAGGTGGTCAATGGGAACCATTGGGTCTGGGGGTTGGCGTCCGGTGCCCGCGGCTCGTCCATCCAGTCCGGCTCAGACCAGAGCAGGTCGAAGCTGAAGAACCCGATGGGATCTGAACTGTTCTGCAGGTAGACGATATGTGGCTCTTGCCATTTTGCTGCGGGCAGATCAAAGTCTTCTGGGCGTCGTGCGAATCTCACGCGTCTGCCCTCTTCGTACACGGGCCGCCAGGCTGGACTGCCTTTGTCCCTGCTGTCAGTGAACTGGTTCCGCAGGTCGTTGGAGAAGGTCGGCCCAACCATCAAGGCCCCGTCGGTTCTGCGGGTGAATTCGTCGAGATTGTTGAACGCTGACTCGATTGCGAACGAACCCAGACTTTCGCCGAACACGAACAGTCGTGGCCTGTCTGCTTCGGGCATCTCCTCAATGCGGGCAGAAACCGCTTCGAAGAGCGCTGTTCCTGTGTCAGACGCCTTCTCGAGGTCCACGAGGAACGAAACCCAGCTCGGGAGATAGGAGTATTGGAGGCCAACAGCAGCGGTGTCTCCACCCCAGATGTACTCAAGTGAATCTGAGACCCGCTCATCTATCCAACCGGTGCCGGTGGTGCCGTACACAGCGACGACGTCACGCTCAAACGCGTTGGTTCGCTCAAGCTCTTGGATTGCAAGGTCAACACGTTCTTCGAGGCTGCCGGCTGAGCGCAGACCCACATATACCCGGATGGGCTCAATGGCCGACTCGCCGGTAAACGACTCGATGGCAGCCGCGTCGGGGCCAGCGTTCTTGTCGGCTGCTCCACCCTCGGCGGTGAAATCCCGTCCTTGTGAGCCAAGGTCATCCCAGTCGATCAGTGAGGCTTCCGAACCGGAGCGCAGCTCAGACTGCGGCTGGAGCATCCCCGGTCTCGTGTCCTTGTCAATCAGTGAGTAGGCCGAGTTCATACCCTCGACTACCGAGTCGAAGATGACGCCGGTGAGGACCCCGAAAGTCAGTAGCACGATGAGGACAACACCCAGCGCCATGCTCCAACCGCGCGGCAACCAGCGGTTGATGAGTCGGATAATGAGTCGGGCCGTGAGCCGGATTCCGCGGGAGATAACCAGAATGAGCCCGGCGATGACGGCCGCGATGGCCAGGATGCCGAGCCACTGTGTAGTCCCCACCGGCTCCATGTCCATGATTTCGCGGGTTGCGTCGTTCCATGAGTCGCCCCACGCCAAAGAGGACAGACCCAGTACAAGGGTGAGCGCACCAAATCCCTGCCAGGTGCGGCGTTTGACGCTCGGAGAGGGTTCGGGGGCGTTGTAATGCCGTGCGATCGCAGACACGGCGCTTCCAACCCCGTAACCGATAACGAGGTTCATGCCCGAGATGACACCCTGGAACACCCAGCCCCGGGGGAGCAGTGACGGCAGCATGGACAGCACAAAGAACAACAGTGCCCCGACAAGGCCCCCGAAGCAGAGGTGCCTCGTGAATATCCAGCGCAATCCGCGCTTTGCTCGTTTCATCAGCCGGTCCTCTGGTTGGGATATGCCTGCGCAGATCGTAGTCGCTGGATTTCCCGGATCGTCGCACTAGCTGAGCAGGATCCGTCTGGCTTCGGAGAGATCTGCGATGCGCTTCGCGGCATGGTCGTCGGTGCCGCCGGTGTCTGGATGGGCTGTGCGCAGGAGATCGCGGAAGCGCTGCTGTACCTGATCGCGCTGAGGACTTGCAGTGAGGTTGAGTTGCTCGAAGCCCAGGGTTCCCAGCGCCCATCCCACTGGATCGGCCATGCTCGCCGTCACGAGAAAGTCCTGATCGCGTCCTACGAGATAGGCGATGAGTGTGGCGTCTGCTGGTCCAGACCATGCTTCAGCTCGCCGCATGAGTCCCATGGTCGCAGGGCGGTATCTCTCGCTGAGCTTGCCAGCCGCGTATGCCGCCGCGAGCACGTGCTGCTCGGGGGCGCCCTTGCCAGCTTCGAACCAGAAGCGCAGGTGTCCACCGAAGCGCTCTATCTTGTGCACGCTGCGAGTGAGGCCCACGGTGTCCCGTTGGAAGCGGTGGCGAAGTCGAGGCTGGGGCGTGTGGGCGTCCTTCTCGAGTTGGTCCAGGAGATCCAGGTAGTCGTCGTGAAACGACTCGTCGACCTCTGGCAGGAAGCGTGCGACGATGCCCGCAAGCAGAATGCCGCCAGCGCCAGGGGCGGGGTCAACCGGTAGAACCCGCTTCCCGAGCGCGACCCGTCGGGTTGGCGCTATCGGGCGGGAGTGATGCACCTCAAGTTCGGCCATCACGTTGTTTGAATACACTTGGCCAATCTAGGGGGAAGAATG
>CAYUOD010000488.1:0-2574 GCA_964446225.1 uncultured Acidimicrobiales bacterium
AACATGATGGTGATGGATCCGTACCCCGGCTACAGCGGCGAATTCTTCTCGATGCCGACCCGAAATGTTGTGCCGAAACCGGCGCAGAAACCACATCCGCCTCTCTGGCTGGCCTGCTCAAATCGCGACACGATCCATTTGGCTGCGCAGCTCGGTATGGGAGCGCTCACGTTTGCGTTTGTAGATCCGGCTGAAGCCAAGCACTGGGTCGACGACTACTACGAAACGTTCAAGCGCGAGTGCGTGCCAATCGGTCACGCGGTGAATCCAAACGTGGCGATGGTGACCAGCTTCTCAGTGCATCAGGATCACGATGAGGCAGTGCGACGCGGCATCGACGGGTTCAGATTCTTTCAGTTCGCACTTGCCCACTACTACCGCTTTGGCGAGCACACCCCTGGACGGACCGACATCTGGGAGCGCTACGTGGCTGTCCGCGATTCGGTGGGCCTTGACTTCCTCGGCGGTGGCACCGGCGGGATCGGTACCCCTAACGAACTGCGCTCCCACTTGCGCTCCTTCGTCGACGCGGGCGTGGATCAGACCGTGTTCATCCAACAGGGCGGCAACAATCGCCACGAGCACATTTGTGAGGCGCTTGAACTCTTCGCGGCCGACGTGATGCCAGAGTTCAGCGAGGTCGAGGCTGAACGTCAGGCGGCCAAGGACCGGGAACTCGCCCCGTATGTTGAGCAGGCCTTTGCCCGCAAGGAGTTCATGGCAGAGCTTCCTGAGGCCGATATACCGACTTTTCCCGCCTACGGATTCAACATCGCCGAGGTGGACGTTGAAGCGCTGCCCAAGTCGCAGCAGGGCAGGGCCCGCCAGATGCAGAAGCTCCGCGCGGTGTTCGACGCGGCCGATAAATCACGGTCCGCTGATTCTTAGGCTATTCGGGGCCGGTAGCAGCGGGCCGATCGGGGTCAGCACTCCAGGCTGACCACGAGCCGACGAAAAGCCGCGCGTCAGCAATACCGGCTCGTTCGAGAGCCAGCAGATTGTGGCAGGCGCTGACGCCACTGCCGCAATACATGATCGGCGCGGTGCTGAGTGATTCGAAGCGTGCGGCGAGGTCTGCTGAGGACCTGAAGTAGCCGTGCTCATCGAGGTTGCCGCTGAAGGGTAGATGTGACGCACCCGGGATGTGTCCGGCCCGGGCGTCCACCGGCTCGGTCTCGCCGCGGTAGCGGTTTGCGGCTCTGGCATCAGCGACCGATGTACCGTGATTCAGCTCGGCCTGGACCTCGTCGGCGGACACGAGTTGCTCTGTGGGCCAGGGACGCACAGTGCACGACACGGGTGTTGGTGAGATCCAACCGGTCTCAAGATCAGTTCCGAATGCGGCCAACCCACCGTCGAGCAGGGCCGCTTCGTGGCCGAGTATGCGCAGCATCCACACGAGGCGGCCAGCTACAAGCCCACCGGCGTCGTCGTAGGCCACCACCGGCGTGGATGCGTCAACACCCATTGAGCCAAGTCCCGCAGCGAAGGCTGCGGCCGTCGGGAATGGGTGACGGCCGCCTTTGGTTGTCGGCGGGCTGGATACCCAGTCACCGAGATCTGCAAAATGGGCACCCGGAATGTGTGCTGTCTCGTAGGCGTCCTTGCCTGAGCGGCCATCGAGGTAGAAGCGCACGTCCAAGAAGACGGCGCCTGCGATGCCTCCAGCAGCGTCTGCGGTGATGATCGGCGGCAGATTCACTGCGCGAACGCCCTCAGCCACTGATCTTCGGAGGAGGGTCGGAACACCATGTTCTGCTCGCGCGTGGTGCCCATTGTTGCTGAGGTACTCATCGAATAGTTGTGCCCGGGGAATACGACGATCTCATCTGGCAGTGCGGACAGGCGCTGCAGGCTCTTGTACATGTCGCTTGGCTTTGAGCCTGGTAGGTCGGTCCGCCCGCAGCCTGTGAGAAACAGTGTGTCGCCAGCGATGAGCTTGCCGTCGACGAGAAAACACTGGCTGCCTGGCGTGTGCCCGGGTGTGTGCATCATCTGAATCTGGATCGAGCCGACGGCGAGTGTGTCGTCCGGCTCATGTTCTTGGATGTCGTCACGGGCAAGCGATGTGGTCTTTTGTACCCATTCTGTTTCCAGAGATTGCACGTGCAGCTTCATGCCTTGTAGCTCCAGGAGCGCCTCAAAGCCCTCCACGGGATGGCCCATCAGGTCACCACCAATATGGTCGGCGTGAAAGTGGGTTCCGAGGGCGCCGGTGATACGCATGTCGTCCTCGCCAGCGATCTCCAAGAGTTCAGCTACGCCGTAGGCGGGGTCCACGATGATCGCTTCTCCGGTCTCGCGATCGCCGATTATGTACACGAAGTTGGCCATCTGTTGGGCCATGAAGTCGTCCATGGCGAAATCCAGGCCTGAGAGAAGCTGTTTGAAGTAGAGGCGGGACTCGGTCATGGCTCCAGCCTAGGCTGCTGCACCTCGTTACTGCGTGGTACAACGGACGTGGCGAATGCTGAGAGACTGGATACACCACGCCACAGGACCACTCGTGATGAACCCAAAGAAAACCGCCCAGGACACGGTCGTTGATCGTGCCGATGACCTCATCGAACTCAG
>CAYUOD010000489.1:0-2572 GCA_964446225.1 uncultured Acidimicrobiales bacterium
ACAGCTCAAGGCTTGCTCCTGTCGCCACGATGCAGGGGCCAGCGTAGCGCGCGGAGCGAGTCCTCTGGCTCATCCCGGAGGATCCAATGGCTCGCGTCCCAGCATGTCCAACCACGAAAGTACGGGTGTGTGGCGGATGACTCGTGAGAACGAAACCCGCTCGCTCAAGAGCGTAAGCAGCAGAGCAACCGCTACAACTGCCCATTGCACGACGCTGCCCCAGCTCAGCACCACCGTCAGTCCAATTGCCCCACCGATGGCGTTTGCTCCTGCGTCGCCCAGCATCGACCGCTCTTTGAGCTCTGGAATCGTGAGCAGCAACACTCCACCGACAACCAGCGCTGGCCCAAAAAGTACGTTCAGACCGACATTCAGCGCTGCTGCTACGAGCCAGACAAGCAGCGAAACCTTCGCGGTTCGAGCCGGCGCCAGGTCGAACAAGTTAGCGAGGTTCGTGGACAGGGCAATCACAAGGGCGATGCGGAACAGCGCCACGAAGTCGCCGTCAGCTCCGCCGAGCAGCGCTGCAACCAGAAATGACAGCGACACAGTGCCTGTCAGCTTGATCATTCCGGTGGTGAGACGGCCGTGCACCGCGGCGCCCACATGGCCTCGAAGGCCACGGCTTGTCGCGTCACCAGCCAGATCGTCCAACAGCCCCAAGAAGACAAGACCGACGCACAGCAGCGTCGCCACGGTTACGCCCAACCAGACGTCCTGGGCCAACGCAAGCTCCAGACTTAGGCCGATGCTCACCACCGCTGCAACGAACATCATCATCGGCGCAAGGACAAGCCCTGAGCTCGTCACGAGTTGCCGACCCCGGAAGTTTTCGCGCCGGAACAGCGGCTGATCCAGGATGGGAGCAGCGAGCGTCCACAGAACAGCCGTAGCGAGAAACCCCACGAGGAGGCCGACAAAGGGAGCTGCAGTCACTTCTCGATTACCTCCTCCGTCGCATCCTCACGCGATACAAGCGTCTGGAATATGACCTGAGTGACGCCCCAGAACCCGATGCGCGGCACAAGTACACCGCAGATGTCGAGTCCCTGACCGGCCCGGTGCCGGAAGCCTGCCACCGTACGACCCGTGTGATGGTGCTCGATCGGAAGCGCAATTTCCTGATAGGTGCAGCCGAGGCGGAGCAGATCTATCGTCATAGCGACCTCCAGTCCGAACTTGGCACCAAGTTGAAGACTGCGGAGCCGATCGCCCACTATTGCTCGCTGTCCCGACAGCGGAGCAACCATCTGTTGTGAGGTTGCCCGCATGATCGCCTCGCCCGCGAATCTCTTCACGATACCGAAGCCGCCACGGCCGCCAGCAGCCACAGGAATGGCGATCGCCATCTCAGTCAGCCCTTCATTGACCGGGGCCAGCAGCGCGGCTGCACAGGCGGCCGTGTCCCCCAGGTCGGCATCGATGAGAACATATATCTCACCCTCAGGCTTCGCCACAAGGCCTGCAGCGACCGCTCCCCCTTTGCCGATGTTCTGACTCAGCTCAAGCACCTCGGCGCCGGTCTGCCGAGCCAGGTCCGCAGTGTCGTCAGTCGAGGCGTCGTCAACGACGAGAATCTCGTCGATATGGGGCACGCTCTGCAATGCCTTCACGGTGGCCACGATCGAGTCCGACCGGTCCTTCGCTGGCACAATCGCGACACAGGCCATGCGTCAGTTGATGTCGCGAGCGGGCGGCGGAAGCAGCGCTTCGGACGAGCCCCAGTCCCCTACTTCGATAATGCCGATGCCGTCCAGGGCGAGGATTGTCGCCGCTAGTCCGTCGAATCCAGTGAGCACCTCGACGGTGGACACACCATCAATGTCGTAGACACCCGAACGAAGCTGCAACGCGAACCCTGCCTCCTCGTCCTCCTCGGGAAGCTGATCGTCCACAACGACCGCCGGGACCGGCGAACTGCGCTGCAACTCCTCGAGCAGAGGCACCTGAAACGCAGCGACGCCCGGCTCGGTGTTGGGCGACGAGACAAACAGGACCGTGGTACCGAACATGGGCGCGAACGGCCGCACCTGAGAATTCACGCCTGTTGTATCCCACTCGACAAAGTCCTCGCGATCGAGTGCTCGCAGCAGGCGCGGCGTGGGCGCGCGTGCAGCCACATGCACGACATTCTCAATTCCCACTGAAATGATCTCCTGGCCTACGAGGGCACCGGTGCGCCCGAAATAGTCACCTACTCCAGCGGCACCGTCCACCGCGAATTCACTACGAATCGCGGTGCGGAGCGCGCGGTCCACCGCCTCGACGTCAGCGGAGTCCCTCAGCCCGAGCATCTCGGCGAGGAGTTGTCGATTCTCCTCGGTGGTGGTGTCCATCTGTTCTTCGATCCAAAGGATTCCTTCGTAACGCGCGCTGCTCGTCAGCAGAGCCCGCTGGACCGCCTCAAGTGCCGTGACATCCACTCCCCGGTCAGCCACGATGAGTACGGGCACCTCAGCCAGGCGACGTGAGAAGATCGTGCCGGTGGCCTCGGAGTCGAACTGGGTCTGATCGGCGAGAACCTGATTGATCTCAGCATTGAGATCCTCAATCTCGGCTCTGTCGGCTTCGC
>CAYUOD010000490.1:0-2569 GCA_964446225.1 uncultured Acidimicrobiales bacterium
GGCGCCGCTCCTCGGTGAGCTGGGGAAACGCCAGCCGCAGAATCTTGCCGTCGTTGGAAGGATTAATGCCCAGATCCGAGTTCCTGATCGCCTTTTCAATATCGCCGATCGAAGTCTGGTCGTAGGGCTGTATCACGAGCATGCGGGCCTCAGGCACAGAAAAGCCTGCGATCTGCTGAAGCGGAACCTCGCTGCCGTAATACTCAACCCGGAGCTTTTCGACCAGGGCAGGTGAGGCTCTCCCCGTGCGTATGGTCGAGAACTGCTCACGTAGTCGCGCAATCGAAGTCTTCATCTTTTCTTCGGCTTCGCTGTAGACCTCTGAAGTTATGTCGCTCACGAGACCAGCGTACCGATCGAAGCACCCTCCAGGATGGACCGGAAGTTTCCCGGCGTCATGAGATCAAATGCAACGATGGGAATGGAATTCTCCATACAGACAGATATCGCCGCGGCATCCATCACCTTGAGTTGACGCTGCAGAACCTCAAGGAAGCTAATTTCTTGCAGTTTCGTCGCCGTTGGGTCGATCTTTGGGTCTGCGGTATAGATCCCGTCGATGCCCGAATGCGTTCCCTTGAGCACCACCGAGGCCTCAATCTCGGCCGCTCGTAGCGCGGCCGCGGTATCGGTCGTGAAGTAGGGATTGCCGGTACCAGCGGCGAAGATCACCACGCGGCCCTTCTCAAGGTGACGCACCGCTTTACGCCGAATGTACGGCTCTGCGATTTGTGCCATCTCAATGGCTGTTTGCACACGCGTTGGCTGTCCCCTCCGCTCAAGGGCGTCCTGGAGTGCCAGCGCGTTGATCACCGTCGCGAGCATGCCCATGTAGTCGGACTGAGCACGATCCATCCGGGCACCTGACAGGGAAAGGCCCCGCCAGATGTTGCCGCCGCCAACGACGACGGCCAGTTCAACGCCAAGGTCCTCGCGCACGGCCATGATCTCGCCGGCGAGTTGATCTACGTATTCACCATCAATTGAATAACCCGACTCGTCGCTGAGTGCCTCACCTGAAATTTTGAGCAGAACACGGGGCCAACGAGACCTCGATGCCGTCTCGGACACCCCTAGGCGCCGATCTCAACCTGGGCAAATTGCACAAGCTTGGCGGGACCGAGCAGCTGCTCGATCGTGGTCTTCTCGTCCTTCACGAAGTTCTGTTCGAGAAGGGTGTTCTGCTTAAAGAAGCCCGTAAGTCGACCCTCAACGATTTTGGGCAGCGCCTGCTCGGGCTTGCCCTCGTTGCGACTCAGATTCTCAAGCGTCTCGCGTTCGGCTGCGACAATCTCGGCCGGAACCTCGTCTCGTGTCAGATACTTCGGACGTGTGGACGCGACATGGAGTGCAATGTCATGAGCCAACTCGACCGAGCCGCCCTCGAGCTGCACAAGCACGGCGTTTACGCCCCGCTCATTTTGCACATGCACGTAGGAATCGACCAGGGTCCCCTCAGGAACGTCGAAGTGAACCACAGCACCGATCTCAATGTTCTCCTTGAGCGCAAGTTTGAGATCGTCGATCTCAGTGCTCTTGGCAGCCAGTGCCGACTCGCCGCCCTCGGCCACAACCGCAGCGAGTCCATCGGCCGCTGCCTTGAAGTTCTCGGACTTGGCTACGAAGTCGGTCTCACAGCGCAGCTCAACAATGGCAGCACCGCCAGCAACGACTGCCACAGCGACCACGCCCTGAGTGTTCTCGCGATCGCCGCGCTTGGCGGCCTTCGCCAGGCCCTGCTCACGGAGCCAGGTAGCAGCCGCGTCAAAGTCGCCGTCGTTCTCTACGAGCGCCTTCTTGGCGTCCATCATGCCGGCGCCACTGGCCTTGCGAAGCGCGCCGACATCCTTAGCTGAAAAGTTTGCCATTGCCGCTACTCCGCCGCTTCAGTTGCAGCGGCCTCAGCGGTCGCGTCGTCGGCGACCGGTGTCTGCTCAGCAGTCTCCGGCGCTGCCTCTGGCGCTGGTGCAGCCGCTTCTGGGGCTTCTGCGACGGGCTCAGCCGGGGCCTCTGCAGGCTCCGGTGCTGTCTCTGCAGACTCCGGTGCTGTCTCTGCTTTTTCGGCGACAGCGGTTGCAACTCGCGCTTCACGCTCGGATGCAGCAGCAGCCGCGGCCTTGCGGGCTTCGTCCTGCTCGACGGCAATACGGGCCTCTTGTTCAGGTGTGCGCTCGCTGGATGCCGGAGCGACAGTGCCCTTCTTGGCACCGATGTACTGACCTTCACGGATCGCCTCTGCGATCACGTTGCAAAGCAGCGCACCAGAGCGAATCGCGTCATCGTTGCCGGGAATCACAAAGTCGATGAGATCTGGATCACAGTTGGAGTCGACAACAGCCACAACCGGAATGCCGAGACGGTTCGCCTCAGCCACAGCAATGTGCTCCTTCTTGGTATCCATGATGAATACGGCATCCGGGGCCTTCTTCATCGAGCGGAGTCCGCCGAGGTTGCGCTGAAGCTTTTCGAGCTCACGGCTCAGCATCAGCGCCTCCTTCTTTGGCATTGCCTCGAAGTCTCCGGCCTTGCGCATGCGCTCGTACTCAAGCATCTTGTCGACGCGAGCGTG
>CAYUOD010000491.1:0-2567 GCA_964446225.1 uncultured Acidimicrobiales bacterium
TCTACCATCTCTATCTTCAGAACGTAAACACAGGCGCCAAGAGTTGCGGAACCACCTCCTGCACCGCCAAGTGGGTAAACGAGTTCGGCTTCATCTCGATCCCCTACATGGCGCTCAGCGGATTCTTGCTGATAGCAGCCCTGAGCCTGTTGACCTACTTCCGGAACCCCAACAACACGAATGTCGTTGCATCCGCGGAACAGAATCAAAGAGCCACAAGCCAAGTCAAGGACGGCGCATGACCAAGCAAAAGGGACCATCAACCCAGTTCAAGATCATTGCCGCGGCCGCGGTCGTGATTGTGGGAGCAATTGGTCTTACGGCAATTCTGCTCAACAGCGGAAGTGACAGCACCAGCAGCAGCGGCGACACCGTCGAGTTCGGCGAGGTCACCATTATTGGCGCAACGCTGCCTCGATACGATGCAGAGACCGAGGATGAGGCTGTTGGTACCAGCGCTCCTGAGATCGAAGGCTTCTCGATAGACGGCAGGCCCATCGAGATCATCCCGAACGGCCGCCCCAAGATGATCGTGCTTCTCGCGCACTGGTGCGAATTCTGTCAGGCTGAGGTGCCTGCCGTGCAGGCCTGGTTAGACGAAGGCAATCTGCCAGACGAGATCGAAATGTGGTCGGTGGCCACGAACACCAACCCGGGTGCCCCGAACTATCCACCGTCAGCCTGGTTCGCCCGCGAGGGTTGGACTCCTGAGGTGATGGTTGACGATCAGGACTTTGCGGTAGCAGATGCCTTTGGCCTGAGTGGCTTCCCGTTCTGGATCATCGTGGACGGCGACGGCACGATCGTTGCAAGAAATGCCGGTCAGACCGACATCGAACAGATTGAAACCTGGGTGGACGATCTCCTGGAGACTTCCTAGAAGACCTTGCGTCTCGGCCCCCGCGCGTGGCCGAGACGCCGCTTACCGGTTGCTAGGCAACACTGCGATGTTGACGCCGCTGGCTCATCGGAACTTGCAACACGGCGTTGTTGTCGAACGAGACCAGACCACTGAACCCGGTGGAATAGCCGATTGCGTGACCGTTACGACAAAGCAGGTGGCCGCCTCGCTTAAGGTCTCGGCCATCGGATCGAGTCAGAACGAACTGGGCCTTGCCGGCTTCCAGTTGAAGTTGCCAGTTGCCTCTTCCAACAGAGCCGCTGGTCGGCAGAGCGGTCATGGGCCAACTCACAGCCGCGTCACAGCACACACAGACAAAGATCACACGGTCGGGATCGGCGCTCAATCGGGTGCCATCAGCAGCCCAACCCCTCTCCAGGCCGGTGTGGCCTCCCCACACACCAAGGAACTCGCCTGAGGTATCTGCCCACTGGCGGCATTCGTTGCGAACCGGGCAGCCAGCGCAAACCTGCTTGGCCTGTGCGACCTGCCCTTCACCGAAGAACATCTCGGGGTCGGCATCCATGCAGGCTGAGCTACTGCGCCAGGTCTGATCGATCGGTGCGGTCCCGGTTGCTTCGATGATGTCTGTTGTATCCAGCATGACTGCCCTCCTCGTATGCATGTACAGAGCAGCCGGATGACGGTTTGTTGCACTTTTCTACAAAAAATCTCAAGAAATCTTCTTCACCACTCAATGCCAGTCTCGAGAACGCGAAGTCGGACCCACACCAAGCGCCTCAATCTTCTCAGCAACGACGTTCACGACTCCCTCAGAACGTTCAAGCCGACCGCGCACAATGAGCGCCGGCGAGCCTCTGGCGATGTCGCGGAATCGTTGCCAGCATCCTTTCGACACGACCACGTTGATGAGACCCGTTTCGTCCTCCAAATTCATGAACATGGTTCCCCCGGCAGTCGCGGGTCGTTGCCTGTGGGTGACGACCCCTGCCACTTGAACTTTGTTCGTGCCATCAGCCAAGCCAAGAAGTTCGGATGCTGTTACCACGCCCTGAGCTGCGAGCCATTCCCGCAAGAAGCGTGTTGGATGTCCGTCTGGCGATACACCCGTTGCCCACAGATCAGCCGCCGCGGTTTCTCGCTCGCTCATGCCTGGGAGTTGTGGCGCCACCTGTCCAGTGACGATGCCGCTCAAGCGACCGGTCTTTGACTGCGCGACCGCACCGACCGCCCACAGAGCCTCTCTGCGTTTCAACCCGAAGCAACCAAACACACCAGCAGTCGCCATGGCTTCGAGTTGCACGAGGCTCAGCTCTTTGCGTCGCACAAGGTCTTCGAGATCTGAGTAGGGACGTCCTGCGGAGATCTCCTCTGCGAGATCCTTAGTGATACCACGCACGGTCATCATTCCGAGACGGACCGCCGGTCCGGCGTCTGTAGCGTTCACTATGAGGCGAGTCTGCGCGTCGCTGTCTGCGAGGTCCGGTGTAAGGACAGTGACGCCATGGCGTCTGGCGTCCTGCACCAACGTATGAGGTGAGTAGAAGCCCATTGGCTGGGCATTGAGTAGTGCAGCGCAGAAGGCCGCCGGATAGTGCAGCTTGATCCACGATGAGGAATAGACCAGGTAGGCAAACGAGACCGAATGACTCTCTGGGAAGCCGTAGTTCGCGAAAGCAGCCATCTTCATGAAGATCTGCTCGGC
>CAYUOD010000492.1:0-2560 GCA_964446225.1 uncultured Acidimicrobiales bacterium
CCACGACCTCCGCGAGTTTCGTGTCGTAAACCCCGCGCTCGACTCCAGCCGACTCCAGCAGCACCGCCGGCACACCGGCTTGCTCGGCTCGCTGTGCCGCGTAAGCAGTGGTGTTGCAAACCACACCCACGACCTTTGCGTCAAGCTTCGCGGTAGCGCAGGCGTCAAGAATCGCCTGCAGATTCGTCCCGTTGCCAGAAGCCAACACAACAAGTCGCGCGGTCACAGCAGTGTGACTCCCGAGGATCCTGCGACGAGTTCACCGATCACCCAACTGGGCTCGCCGATGAGCCTGCGCACTTCGACCACCTGCTCGGCAGTAACCACGACGACCATCCCGATGCCCATGTTGAATACCCGATGGGCCTGTTCGTCGTCGATGCCGAGTTCCCTCACGAGATACTCAAACAGAGGCGGCGTAGGCCAGGACGAGGTATCGATCCTTGCTCCAATACCTTCGCTCAAGACCCGTGGTGTGTTCTCGATGAGTCCCCCGCCAGTGATATGCACCAGCGCATGGACAACATCGGCGGCGAGCACCTCGCTGAGAGCATCGAGATAGCTGCGATGAGGGACGAGCAATGCATCAGCGAGACCAACGCCGGTCCCGGGTACGAGCGCCTCAGGGCCAACGCGTGACAACAGTTGGCGGGCGAGTGAGTAGCCGTTCGTGTGTAGTCCAGTCGAACCCAGACCAATGAGTACATCGCCTGCGGCGAGGTCATCCCGCGGGAGAAGTGCGGCCTGCTCGATAGAACCAACGAGCGTCCCGGTAACGTCCCAGGCCCCCTCGCCCAGCACGCCAGGCATCTCGGCCGTCTCGCCTCCCAGCAGTACCACGCCGTTCTCTCTGCAAGCTTTGGCCATACCGGACACGATGCGTGCGACCACATCGGGATCCATCTTCGCTGCCGCAATCCCGTCCAGAAAGAACATCGGCCGCGCGCCTTGGACAAGCACGTCGTTGATGCCGTGGTTCACAATGTCCTGCCCAATGCCATCCCATTTGCCTGTGAGTTCGGCGATGAGGGTCTTCGTACCGACGCCGTCGGTGCTCGCGATGAGCACTGGGGCGTCCATCTGCTTCAGGTGAGCGGCACTGATCGCTCCACCGAACGCGCCGATGCCACGAAGAACCCGCTCGTCATGGGTGGACTCGACGGCCTCGGCAATGCCTTGGACTGCAGCAGCTCCAGCGGAGATATCGACCCCAGCGGCGGCATAGGCATCGCTGCGCGCTCCCCCGATGTCGGTGCGATAGTGCATGCCGCGGAACTCGACGCAGCTGACCGCCGCGTAGGCCGCGCTCATCGCAGCGGAAAGATCCTCTGCCACAGCGGCTATGGCAAGTACGCGGCCACCGGCCGTCACGATGTCTTCACCAACCCGTTTCGTCCCGGCGTGAAATGCAACGATCCCATCACGTCGACTCACACGGCCGATCCCAGAGATCTTCTTCCCAACCGCATACTCGCCTGGATACCCGCCAGAGGCGAGGACGACCGCACCCGCCGCGGCCTGCTTCCAACACACCATCTCGCCGCTTAGCGTGCCGTTCACGCAGGCGTTCATAACCGCAAGCAGATCGCTCTCAAGAAGCGGGAGGATGACCTGCGCCTCGGGGTCACCGAAGCGACAGTTGTACTCAAGCAGCCGCGGGCCCTCTGCGGTGATGATGAGCCCGGCATAGAGCACACCAACGAACGGAGTGCCCGCGGCAGCCATGGCATCGACTGCTGTGAGCAGAAACTGTTTCGTCAGACCCTGCAGTTCCGATGGTTGGACGGTGGGCGTCGGAGCGAACACGCCCATGCCGCCGGTGTTGGGCCCCTTGTCGCCGTCGAAGGCCCGCTTGTGGTCCTGCGCCGGAGGCATCGCCACAACCGACTCTCCGTCGCAGAAGCCAAGGAGCGAAACCTCCTCACCGAACAGACGCTCTTCGACGATGACGCGCGAACCGGGATCGGCCAGCGCATGCCCCAAGGCGACCCGAGCCTCAGCCTTGTTCTCTGGCACCACCACGCCCTTGCCGGCAGCAAGACCATCCGCCTTCACCACAACTTCAAAGTCAATGGATTCCAGGTAGTCCCAAGCCGCTGCGAGGTCGTCGAAGCTCGCATAGCGAGGACCGGGGATTCCCGCTTCTGCTGCAAACTCGCGGGTGAACGTCTTACTCCACTCAAGTTGGGCTGCGGCCTTCGTTGGCGCGAACACCCCGACACCAGCTGCGCCAAGATCGTCGGTGAGTCCCTGAGCCATCGGCGCTTCAGGTCCTATAACCACGAGTGACACATCATGCTCCCCGGCGAACGCCACAACAGCGGCCGAGTCGTCCACATCCAGATTTACGTTGTGCGCCTCGGTGCCAGCATTCCCCGGCGCAACAAAGAGGAGCTCCATCAGCGGCGACGCCAGCAACGAGTGCGCAATCGCATGTTCACGACCACCCGAACCTATGAGCAGAACATTCACGCGAGTACTCCCTCGAATCCCCTCTTCGAACCGGCCGAACGAATCTCAATCGGGTAGTCGCCCGTAAAGCAGGCATTGCAGTATCCGT
>CAYUOD010000493.1:0-2549 GCA_964446225.1 uncultured Acidimicrobiales bacterium
GAGCCAGAGTTGTGCGTGTTGTCTGTTTGAGTCATCACCAAGCCGTCGAAAGGGTCTTCGGGTTTAGCGGATCTCGCGAGATCGCGCTGAACAGACAACTTTAGATGCTCAGAGCGAGTCATGACATAGCACTTCCATTTGGTCCCCCACAGGCCATGTCAGAGGAAACGCTCGCGGCGCCAGTTTTGTTCCGCACGGCTGCTCGGGTGGTGACGTTTGGCAGTGGGACTGACCCAGGTTCTATCGTTGTGAGCATGGATCCGAGTTACACACCCGAGGCCGAGACCTATCGCAAGCGCGTGCGTGAGTTTCTGGAGGACAATCTTCCTGAGAGCTGGGCCGGGGTGGGCGCGCTCAGCGTCGATGAAGTGACCGAGTTCCAGGCTGAGTGGCGCGGAGTGCTGTACGAAAATGGTCTTCTTGCCCCAGAGTGGCCAAAGGAATACGGCGGATCTGGACTCAGCTCGCTTGAGAAAGTCGTGCTCGCCGAGGAGTTCAGCGCTGTGGGTGCGCCGATGAGCGGCAGCAATGATGCCTTCAGTATCCAGATGGTGGGCAACACCATCATCCACATGGGCACCGAAGATCAGAAGCGCCATTTTCTCCCACGCATTCTGTCTGGTGAGGACGTGTGGTGTCAGGGCTACTCAGAACCCGACGCCGGCTCGGACCTTGGAAATGTGGGCTGTCGAGCCGAGCTTGACGGTGATGAGTGGCTGCTCAACGGACAGAAGATCTGGACGAGTGCCGGCCAGAGCGCCAACATGATCTTTGTTCTGACGCGTACGGATGCCTCTGCCACCAAGCATCGGGGAATCTCATTCATTCTCTGCCCGATGGATCAAGCTGGCGTCGAGGTCCGGCCCATCAAGATGATCTCGGGTGAGTCAGAGTTCAATGAGGTCTTCTTTGATGACGCTCGTGCGCCCAAGGAGAACGTCGTTGGTGAGGTGAACGGTGGTTGGGCCGTGGCGATGACGTTGCTCGGTTTCGAGCGCGGCGAGGCCGCAGCGGTCCAGCACACAGCCTTCCAAGCCGAGATTGCGCGCCTCATCGAGTTGGCGCAGAAAAACGGTACGGCCAAGGATCCGCTTGTGCGGCAGCAGCTCGCCTGGTGCTACACCAAGGCCCGCATCATGCAAATCAACGGTATGAGGACGGTCACGAAGTTTCTGGCTGGCAAGAACCCGGGCCCGGATGCGGCAATATCCAAGTTGTACTGGAGCGAGTATCACCGTGTGGTGACTGAACTCGCGACCCACATTCTCGGAGCAGAGGCAATGGCGCCGACCGGGAAGAGGCCCTTTACCGCGTTTGGCCCGGACTCACCGGGTTCTGACCCGTTTGATGCGGTCTCGTGGACAGACACCTTCCTCAACGCCAGAGCGGGCACGATCTATGCCGGCACTTCTCAGGTGCAACGCAACATCATCGGCGAGCACATCTTGGGACTCCCCAAAGAGCCACGGTCCGACAGCGGGCCATGGAACGAGATCGGTCGCTAGATATGGGCTGGTGGGCGCGGAGCGCTGCCGCAGTGCTTGCCCATCCCGGTCTCTGGCTCAGCGCGCTGGGTGCCTATAAGAGAATGTTGCCAAATGACTGGTACTCAGAGCGTCCTTACCTGCCGGTTCCTGCTCGCGAGTATGTGGAGTTCCGAATGCACACGCTCTCGGCGGAGGGCCGACCGTCCAGTGCTGAGCTGATTCGATACCTGGTCTGGCTGAAAGCCTGGCCCGACTCTGCAGGCTTGTGAGGGTCGCGGGCCAGTAACAGGCCGCATCTCGAATAACGGACTGCTTGGGCACGAGACGCTCCGCTAGATTGACGTGATGACCGAGATGTTGACGCATCCTGAGACGCAGAGCAGCGCCCGTCGTGACGCGCTCGGGGGTCGCAGTCTGGTGCTCAATGCCACCTATGAGCCGATCTCTGTGGTTTCGCGGCGTCGGGGCGTCGTGCTCATCCTCGCCAACAAGGCCGTTTCAGTTGTTTCCAGTGAGCTTGCGGTGCATGCGGAGTCCTTGTGCATGCAGATCCCAGAGGTTTTGCGCCTTCGTCATTTCGTGAAGGTTCCGCACTTCAGACGGGCGCCGCTGAGTGCTCGAGCGGTGCTCATTCGCGATAACCACGAGTGCCAATACTGCGCGGCTCGTGCTGATGGAATCGACCATGTCCATCCGCGGAGCAGAAATGGCCCTCATGCGTGGGAGAACGTGGTGGCTGCGTGCAGAAGTTGCAACTCCAACAAGGGAGACAGCCTGCTAAACGACACTGGCTATCACCTCAAACGTCGACCAGTTGCTCCTCCGGCGATGTCACTTGTTGCATTGGGTGGCCCTGTCGTGCCTTCGTGTTGGCACGAGTATCTCCTGCCGATGTCCGCGACGGGATGAAGCCCCTCGCGTGGAAGTGGACTTCTCGCCGAGACACGGCGTCCGTCCTACACGCCCGACCCATGACCGCAGAGCGGTGCGTGGAAGAACTCTGGCCGGCACATGAGTGTGTTGTGCTCGGGAGCGCTCAACGCGAAAGTCTCATAGACCTGG
>CAYUOD010000494.1:0-2548 GCA_964446225.1 uncultured Acidimicrobiales bacterium
CAAACCCCTGACGAACTCGGCCGCGCCAACATCCAGACCGCGGGTCGGCGAGGCAACCACAATCGCCCGCGTACTGGCCTCGCGACCAGTCGGTGCCAGCTCTCGCGCCAGGAGCACTTTCTGGGCGTTACCACCAGACAGGACTCTGGCCTCAGATTCTGTGCCGGGAGTCTTGATCTCGAAGTCCTCGATTGCAGTTTCCATCTCGACCCGTGCGGCAGTGCGATTCACGAAGAACGAGCGCTTGCGGGTCAGCAGCATGTTGTCGGTGAGACTCAGGTCTGGCACGAGCCCCTTGCCGAGCCGATCAGCGGGAACATAGGAGACGCCCGCCTCGCGCGCCCTGCTCGGTCCCCTGCCTGAGACTTTGACGCCGTTGAGGGTTACGGAGCCACTATCTGGTGACGTCATGCCAGCCAATGATTCAGCCAAGGGTCGTTGGCCGTTGCCAGCAACACCTGCGATGCCCAGAATCTCACCGCTGGCTACCGACAGGTCAATGCCGTCCAGTAGTACCTGATCGTTCAGGGACAGGTGAACGCCGGACGCGACCAGTACAGGTTCGCCGGTCGTGTTCCCACGCCGACGCTCAACGTCCACCGGATGCCCAACCATGAGCTCAGCCAGAGCGGACTGACTGGTGTCCTTTGTGGCCACCTCGCCGGTAACGCGCCCAGCACGCATCACCGTCACACGATCACTCACCGCCATCACTTCACCAAGCTTGTGGCTAATGAACACGATTGCCTTGCCCTCTTGGGCCATGGCACGCACGGTGACGAACAGAGCATCAACTTCTTGAGGCGTGAGCACTGCGGTGGGTTCATCCAACAGCAGCACATCTGCACCGCGATAGAGCATCTTGATGATTTCGACCCTTTGGCGCTGCCCTACCGTGAGGTCGCTGATGAGCGCCTCCGGATTCACCGGCAGACCAAACTGCTCGCCGATCTCACCCACACGCTTGTTAATCTCGGAGCTGCGCAGGATGTGACTCTGGTTGGCATCGCCGAGCACCACATTTTCTGCGACCGTGAAGCGTTCGACGAGGCGGAAGTGCTGGTGCACCATGCCGATGCCCTGCGCGAGGCCTTCTCTCGGACTCCCGAGGCGGACCTCTTTCCCGCGGCGCAAAATGACGCCGCCGTCGGGCTGATAGAGGCCACACAGCATCGCGGCAAGCGTGCTCTTCCCCGCACCGTTCTCGCCAAGGAGCGTATGAATCTCGCCCTCGGCTACATGAAAGTCGACGCTGTCGTTGGCCAGAACCCCTGGAAATCGCTTTGTGGCCCCCCGTGCAGCGATGGCCGCTGGCCGACCCGGCTCTGAACCCGGGTCGGCTGCGGCAGTTTCGTTCATTAGCCGGAGGCGCTACCCACGACGCCTTCAACGAAGAAGTCCATGCCGAACAAACGATCCAGATCGAGCTCTTCGCCTTCGGCGAGGATCTCACTTCCGTCCTGAGCATTCATCGGTCCGGTGAACACGTTGAAGCTGCCCGACACAATCTGGGACTGCACGTCAGTGATCTGTGACTGCGCATCGCCAGGGACCTTGGCTGCCACAGGTGCGATATTCACCAGGCCATCCGCCATGTTTCCGTAGTACTGCTCGCTTGACCAGGTTCCGTCGCGTACTGCCTCAACGGTTCTGATGTAATACGGACCCCAGTCCCACACCGGTGCGGTGAGCCAGGCGTTCGGAGCAAAGCGGCTCATGTCATCGTTGTAGCCAATCCAAGAGGCACCCGCCGATTCTGCGGCTTCGCCGGCAGATGGGGTGTCCTGATGCTGAGCAATCACGTCTGCGCCACCGTTCAACAGTGCCTCAGCGGCTTCCTTCTCGATGACTGGATCAAACCAGGTCGAAGTCCAGATGACCTCAACGGTGATGTCCGGGTTCACGCTCTGTGCGCCCAGGGTGAATGCGTTGATCCCACGCAGAACCTCAGGGATCGGGAAGGCAGCTACATAACCAATCTGGTTGGTGGTCGTCACCGCACCAGCGGCAATGCCGGTCAGGTAGCGGGCCTCTTCGGCTGCGCCGAAGTAGGTACCCATGTTGTCGCTGGTCTTGAAACCAGTGGCGTGCGAGAAGGTCACCTCAGGGAAGCGCTCTGCTACGGCCAGCATCTGATCCATGTAACCGAACGAGGTTCCGAAAATGACGTTGTTGCCGTCACGGGCAAGCTTCTCGAACACGGCTTCAGACTCGGCACCCTCAGGAACACTTTCAAGGAATACGGTCTCAACGCACTCACCCAGTGCATCTTCAAGAGCAAGACGACCGTCGTCGTGCTTCTTGGTCCAACCAGCATCGCCAATTGGTCCGACGTAGACGAACGCCGCCTTCACGACGCCGCCATCACAGGCGCCATCACCTTCTGTTGTTGTCGTTTCACCCTCGGCTGTGGTGGTCGTAGCGTCGCCCGCTTCATCGTCGGAATCGTCACTATTGCTAATGACAAGAAACCCCACGAGCAGAGCAACAGCCACAAGTAACCCAGCGAGTATTGCGCGTTGTCTGTTCTTGTTATCCATTGAACCGT
>CAYUOD010000495.1:0-2546 GCA_964446225.1 uncultured Acidimicrobiales bacterium
GCCCGGTCTCACGGGGCAAGAATCGTCGCCAGATCCAACGACGGGGGCGGCCTGGACCTCACTGTGGTGTTTTCGCGTCATTGATCGCCTGAGACAGCTAAACCGCTGGAAGATTGCCTCGAATCATCTGCCTCCCGGTGGAGCAGCACGCCAGCGATAACCAGTCCGACTGCGAATAGTTCCACGGCCTGCGGGATCTGCCCGAGCACGACAGCTCCAACGACGACCGCCATTGCAGGCAACAGAGCCACAAACAACGCGTAGGTGGCTCGTGCGACGCGCTGCATCGCGAGCTGATCGAAGACATAGGGGATCACCGAAGAGCTCAGCCCGACACCGATGCCAGCTACCAGCAGCCTTGGATCTGCGATGGCTGGCAGCGCAGCGCCGAGTCCTACGGGTGTGATGACAACAGACGCGATTATCATCGCCGCTCCGAGCCGATCTATCGGACTCGCCGCTGAGTCCGCTTGCGCAATGTGATGGGCCAGCACGATATAGAGCGTGAACAGCACGACATTCGTGCCAGCCCAGACAAAGGCCACCGGATCACCGGCAATACGAGCGTCAACCAGCAGATAGACACCGAGAACCGCCAAGCCCAACGCAAGGAAATTTCTCCGCGTTCGCAGCCCCACCAGAGCCAACATGAGCGGTCCAACGAATTCGATCGCCGCGACCGTGCCAAGCGGCAGTCGATCTATGGCCACATAGAAGCTGTAGTTCATGGCCGCGAACACCGCCCCAAGACCGACGATGACCCGCTGAGTGTCGGCCGACTCTGTTACGAAGGAGCGCCAAGGCCGGCGCCAGATTGCAAATACGACCGCTGCTGATGCAATCCGCAACCAGGCCACGCCACCAATAGGAAGCCGAGCCGCCAGCAGCACGGCGAACGACGGGCCGAGGTAGTGAAATATCGAGCTACCCACCAACCAGAGTTGTGGTGGAACCTGTTCCGTTAACTTCGACTTCGGGAGATTCTTACCATCTATTGTCGTCACAGTGGTGTGAATCGTAGGGACCCTATTCTCACCTGTCAAGAAGTCTTAGATGGTAAAGTCTCGCTATGGACGCTCTCCCCTTAGACCCCGGCGGCTACAAGGGCACCTACAAACTCGTCGGTGGACGCCTTGCCCTCGACCTGGTCAACACCATCGCCTGGCGCGACTCAGACCGCGAACATGATTGGCTCTCGACGCCACGCAACATAGAGATGTGGCTCAAGGCGGTAGGCCTCCCCAGTTACGAAGTGCGCGACCAGGATGTAGCAACGATCGGCGATATCCGTCGGATTCTGGCCGCGGTCCTGCGCCCGCTGGCCGCAGGAGACCACCCCACCCGAGATTCGGTAGCAAACTTCAACACGCGGCTCTCCACCACACAGAAGAGGCGCGTTGTGGACCCGGTGTCACTACGGTGGACCTGGTCGCAGGTCGCTCACCGCGCGAGCCTTCTCGACCCGGTAGTGCTGGACGCAGCTGAGATCATCACTGCAGAGAGCCACCAGCGACTCGGTCACTGCCCCACCTGTGACTGGCTGTTCGAGGACCAGACACGCAACGGTCGGCGCCGCTGGTGCGATATGGCCGACTGCGGCAGCCGTGCAAAGTCCCGCAGCTACTACGACCGCACAAAGGAATAGGTGTGCCTACCTAGTCCTTGCTGGCGACCTGGTTCGGCACGACATTCATCTTGGGCTCGTATGCGGCCACTGCAAGATCCCTACCTTCGCCGGCCTGAGCCTCTTGGAGCACCGCCACGCAGCTGGCGCATGGCCCGTAGAAACGGCCGAGTGTCTCTTTGTTGCAGCGCGGACAGTCGAACGTCAGGTCTTCGCCTTCTGGGGTCAGCGTCATTGTCCCATCATGGCCCATCTATGCACTCAACTGTTACCCGTCGTTCTACGCTGTAGTCACACCCCCATTCTTGGAGTATTCAATGACGAGCTTCGAACACCAGCACATGTTTCAGCTGGGCGAGGACACCACGGACTATCGCCTGTTGAGCACCGAAGGTGTTTCGACCACTGAGTTCGAGGGACACACGATTCTGAAGGTGAGTTCCGCGGCCCTCAAAGACCTCGCCGCCGCGGCGATGCGCGACGTGGCTCACCTGCTTCGCCACGATCATCTCACTCAGCTGGCGGCGATCTTGGATGACCCAGAGGCGTCCAACAACGACCGCTTTGTGGCCACGGAGCTGCTGAAGAACGCCAACGTGGCCGCTGGAATGGTGCTGCCCTCATGTCAGGACACTGGCACGGCGATCGTGCACGGCTACAAGGGCCAGCAGGTATGGACCGACGGCGATGACGAAGCTGCCCTGTCTGAAGGCATCTTCAAGACGTACACCGAGACGAACCTGCGGTACAGCCAGATGGCGCCTCTCAGCATGTACGAAGAGAAGAACACCGGAACCAACCTGCCAGCACAGATCGAAATCCATGCCGAACAAGGCGACAAGTTCGAGCTCATGTTCGTTGCCAAGGGTGGAGGCTCAGCGAACAAGACCTACCTCTACCAGGAAACCAGAGCACTCCTCAA
>CAYUOD010000496.1:0-2545 GCA_964446225.1 uncultured Acidimicrobiales bacterium
CAGGGAAGTCGTGCGCGAGGTCGAGAATTCGTGCTCTCTGCTCATCTTCCAGCTGTGCCTTATCCTTCGCGCATCTCTCTTCGTAATCCTCACGGGCAGCCTCGAGGTCACGCAACTTCTCGTTCCAGTTGGCCTCCAGTGAGTCCGCCACGAGCCGCCGAGATGGGTCGACCTGCATGTAGCGTTGCCGCGCCAGGTCAACGTCGTACTGGGCACTTTCCACCTGCATCCGGCGCAGGCGATCCGATTCATCGAGGCGCTCCTGAATCTCGTCCTGCACCGCCATGGACAGCTCAAGCGCCAGTGGTGTCATCCGTTGCACCAACAGCTCACCGATAGCCGCGTCGATCGCATCGCCATGCAGATTCTGGCACGGCGGTCCGGCGCGGTTCACCAAACCCAATGAGCACGCGTAGATCGGCAGTAACTTGCTCCCTCGTTTGCGGTACCTCACCGTCATTCGGTCGCCGCAAACGCCGCAGATCACGAGGCCCTGCAAGAGCGCAGGTCCTTCCCGGGGTGGTCCGTGCCGACGATCCTGACCAAAGGCCTTCGCGGTCTTTTCTATCCGCTTCTGGTTGCGCTCATAGTCAGCCCAGGAGATGTAGCCCGGATGGGCGTCGATCTTGAGTGCGATCCACTGCTCGCGCGGCAAGATGACCGTGCGGCGCGTGCTTCCATCGGGCAAGGTCGTCGTACGCCTGCGGCCATAACTAAACGCCCCCGCGTAGCGCGGACTGTGGAGGATGTACAACACACGACCGACCACCAGTCGCTGCCAGATGACTTCTCCCCGGTGCGGACCCCTATCGGGACGCACAGGAAACAGCAGTCCCTGATCGGCAAAGTGCCTCACCGTTGCACACGCCGCACCCGTGGAATCAAATGCTGCGAATAGTGCCCGCAAACTGGCCTGTACCTGCAGATCAGGGTCGAGGACGACCTGGCCCGCGACGTCATAGACGAAGCCTATCGGTAACTTGCAGTGCAAATCTCCGCGCCGGGCTTTGTTCAGGATACCGCCGCGCAAGCGGCTGCGGAGTACGTGCAGCTCGGCCTCGCTCATCGTGCCCTTGAGCCCGAGCAGCAGCCGGTCATTGAAGTGCGCAGGATCATAGATCCCATCTTCATCGAGGATCAGGGTCTTAAACAAGGCGCAGACCTCGAGCAGATGATGCCAGTCCGTGCTATTGCGGGCGAGACGCGAGACTTCGAGTCCCAACACGATGCCTGCGCGACCCATCCCTACTGCGGCCACCAGCTCGGCAAATCCCTTACGGTCGGAATTCGCCGCCGCCGACCGGCCGAGATCCCGGTCGATTACGATGACCTGCTCGTCAGACCAGCCGAGCGCGATGGCACGCTGGCGCAATGCGTACTGACGTTTTGTGCTCTCCACATTCTCAACCACCTGACGCAAGGTGGATTGCCGAATGTAGAGATAGGCCTTTCGGCACAGATGTGCCGCCGTCACCTTTGAGTTGATCGCTGCCTGCATCATGCTGACTCCTTTCGGTTGCAGATGTTGAAGACCAGACCGGCCAGTACCGCAAGAAGTTCGGCGTGCTCAGGGGCTGGAAGGATACTCTGGCGCTGCTCGATGCGCACAGCATCGAGCTTCAGCGCCGGTTCGTCCGTCTCGCAGAGTTGCATCCACACGCCCATTCCCTGGCGCATGAGTACGGCAGCGGAGAGCACCGTGACCGATTCATGAGTCTGACCATCATCGATCGATTGGGACCTGAGACTCTCGTACAGCTGCGCCTTGTCCGGGTTACATCCGGGCACGAGTTCGCTGGTCGCGATACCCCTCAGCCCTTTTTTTCGCGCTTCAGGGCCCGTTCGACACTGCGCGGGTGGACCTTGAGATGGAAGCGCTCGAATATCTTGTCGACGAGCTGGCGCGCGACGAGCGATGGCCGATCGCTCAAGAGCTCGCTGACATAGGTCATGACCTCTGCCGAGAGTTTGTGCGCCGAGTGGGGACCACGTTTTGCGGGTAGCAACCCCGCGAGCCCATCTCGCTCGACCGCCTTGTTCACCTCGTAAAAAGTCGGCCTCGTGTAGCCGTGCTCTTTGACCGCACGAGATACGGAAAGTCCATCGACCCGGACCCGACGCAGCATCTCGTACTTGACCTGCAAAGCATCGCGGGGATCGAAGAAGGCGTTTGACGTGAAGAGTTCGCCCGTCACCCGCTCGGGATGGGGATGCAACGCATTGCGCCGCCTGAGCTCTTCTGACTTCGGATCTGGGTCGTTTGGATCGGACATGGGGAGGTCTCAAGTCTGCGCCCCGCTGGGATGTCCGCCACACTACGCCGCTGCAAAGCAATAATCTAGGGGCGCCCTGAGCAATCTCTCCAGTTTTCTCCCGCCGACAGCGCCTTTCCCCGCCCAGGAACGCACCACGCCTTACTCCACGACGATCACGCGGCATAAAGTACCGTACACATGCGGCGCAGTCTTCTTTACACATCCGCATGGCAATCCCCCTGCGACCGATGGATCAACTCAACCAGTTCGACAAGTTCGAGAAGCTGCTC
>CAYUOD010000497.1:0-2540 GCA_964446225.1 uncultured Acidimicrobiales bacterium
ATGTGTGCACAATAATTGTGCATGCATCTACAAACTGAGATCGAGAAGGTAGCGCAATGGCCAAGCAAACTTGGATTTTCGAGCCCGGACACACATCAGCAGAGTTCAAGGCCCGCCACATGATGGTCACCAATGTCCGGGGCAGCATCAAGAACGTCACGGGCAGCATCATCGTTGACACTGACGATCCGACGAATGTTGTGGTTGAGGCCAAGCTCAATGCCGCAGAGCTCTGGTCCGGCGACAGCTATCGCGACGAGCATCTCAAAGCAGCTGACCTGTTTGATGTGGCAAACCACCCCACGATCACATTCAGCGGCAGTGACGTGAAGCTCTCCAGTGAGAACGAGATGGAACTCACTGGCGATCTCACAATTCGAGGCATAACCAAAGAGGTTGTATTGCAGGTGCAGCACATTGGTGACTGGGACACACCCTTCTGGGAGGATGGCGAGGATAAGGGTCCGATCACTCGCGCTGGTTTCGTTGCTACCACCAAGGTGAACCGACACGACTTCGGGGTGAGTTGGAACGGAACGCTCGACAAGGGCGGCGTGGTCGTCGGTGACAGCGCGGAGATCACTCTCGACGTCGAGGCTCTCTTGCAAAATTAGGCCCAACTCAGAGTGCTGATGACACACTCGCCCTCTTCGAAGACACTTGCTGGATGCAAGGATTCGTCGAGCAAGGTGAGGTCAATATGCAACCAGGGGAGGATGTTGCCAAACATCTGGCGGACGTTGAGTCAACGATTCGGCGGTGCGGCTGGGCGGTGCAGATCGTGACCTCCATACGATTCGATGAGACGCCGTTCTGGGCGTACACGGTGGGACACGAGGACCAGGGTCGACCAGAACTCATCATCGTCGGGATTCCAGCGGAGACGACAAGCGGACTTCTCAATGACATCTGCCTTGAAGCAATGGAGTCTGGTCACTGGCCCGAGGACGGCGATATCCTGGAGAACCTTCTCCTTGGCGGCTACGAGATGCGGGTAATCGCCGTCGATGAGGATGTTGCGCAGGCGGGCGAGTGGTTCAACGTCGCTCTGGCCCGACGTGGTGATCGCAAGGGCTTCAAGGCACTGCAGATCGTGTGGCCGGACTTCGACCGCACCTGGCTCGATCCGCACAATTCTCGGCAACCTCTGCTTGGTGCGCCCTGGTGGCTAGAGCAGTCCGATGTTGCGTAGTTGCTCCTGAAAGTGGTCGAGGCCGGTGTAATGCTCGGCGTACATACCGATCTCGTTGGCGCCAGCGAGCTTCCTGGCTGAGTCGTCGGTGAAGAAGATCTGCTCCGGAGGAATCTCAAGGACAGCGCTGACGTGGCGAAACACTCGAGGGTCCGGCTTCGTGATGCCGATCTCGGCGCTGTTGAATACGGCGTCGAAGCGGTCGCCAACACCGAGCTCAGCCATCTCCTGAGGAATTGACGTGGTGCCGTTTGTGAGCACAGCCACGGTGGTTCCTCGTGAGCGCAGTTCGTCGATCACGGCCATGAGATCCCAGTCAATGGTGCCGGGGATGTTGGCCCAGCCCCAGGCCGCTTCGGGTGACTGGATCTTGTCGGCCACGGCTTCGACCCACTCGTCTCTGCTGATCGCGCCCGTGGTCGCCTGCTCAAGCAGGTTTGGCTCAAAGGCGGCGTAGAATACGGATCCCTTCGCTATGCCCACTTCGGCTTCAATGCCTGCAACCAGCTCAGCGTCAAACATGCGGATCACGCCATCGAAGTCCAGGAGTACGCAAGCAAAGCTCATGGTGCCGTGGCGCGTTGTTGCCACATGGCCCGGCCGAGTTTGACGGCTTCGGCCAGGTCGAGTTCCTGGCCTTCCACACTCCGATGGGTCTCTCGCCAGCTGTCGAGGTGCTCGCTACTGCAGAACAGATTCGCCGCTGAACAAAAGTCGGAGCGGACGTCGTTGCATGGTCCCGTCGGGCACAGCAGGCGTATACCGTGTGCAGCGTGGGCCTTGCCGTCGCTCACCCGAACGTGAACTTCAGCACCGCACTGTGCGCAGCTGGTCGTGAGTTCGGCGTCAACCCCGTAGGCAACGGGAATGCCGATGGAATCCAGAGCGCACCAGGTGTGCATCGTTGCGCCAGGAAGTTGCAGCTCGTGGATCGTCTCTGTGCTGGTGAGCCCACCGACGCCGATGATGGTGTCACCGTTGATCTCGATTCGACCGGCCTGCACGAGTCCATCAACTCCGGCGCGGATGGCCGCGATACCGAGTCCGCTCTGATCGGCGAGTTCAGCCAAGGTCGGCAACTGTCCGGTGAGCAGGCTGCGGAGTCCAAGCCGCTGCACTGCAGCTACAGCAACGGAGGGTCCCGCGCATGCGTCGTCCAGCAGAGCGATGACCTGGTTTGCGTCGAATTTGTTGCGACCAACCGCGGGCACCGGCCCGCCTGAGTGAGCGTCGTCCATGGCTGTAAATCTAGACCTTCGTCCGTGGGAGAGGGCCAAGGCGCTACGTGTAGCCAACTTTTGTTCGGTAATACCTAACAAATGCCGTTATTGTTGGACCATGGCACAAC
>CAYUOD010000498.1:0-2537 GCA_964446225.1 uncultured Acidimicrobiales bacterium
GAAGGTTGGAAATTAGTGTATTTAGGGAAACAGATAAATAGCTAATTTATAACCCGAAAGGGTTTTAAACGTTTTCGGAGTTAGACATAGATTATACAATAACTGATTATCCGTTTTCATACTGGTTGCTTGAAGAAAAAGAAACAATTTGATGTTTTTGTCTCCTTGAGCGCAGTCGAAAGGTCGATAAAAACATCTCGCCTTTAGCCTGTCTTGAGCGATAGTCGAAAGGCTCGATGTGACAATAAAATACGTTTCAGGTATAATTGCGGATATACAAATACAATAAACAGAAACAATTTTCAGTATAGAATGATTAAAATCAAACGAATTATAATACGGTTGATACAATTTTTTTTTATAAGTACTGCTTTAGGAATTCTTTTAATACTCATTGTACCTTATGTTAATGATTCCTGTAAGAGCAATTCAGAGATCAAAAAGGTTGATATTATTATAGTTCTTGGTAATCCTGCAACTGACGATTGCAAACCTGGACAAATAATGAGAGATAGAGTCACAAAAGGAATTGAATTATTTAATCTCGGTTACGCAAAAAAAATACTATTTACAGGAAGTTCAGTTAGAAATAATTGTACTGAAGCAGATGTAATGTCAACGTATGCTATTTTAAATGGAATTCCGGAAACAAGCATCATAAAAGAGGGTAGAGCTAAAAACACCTACCAAAATGCTTTTTATTCTGTAGCCAAAATGGAAGAACTTAATTTTACATCTGCTATAGTTATTACCTCTGAACCTCATGTTAAAAGATCTTGCGCAGTCTTTTCAAAGTTTGATATTGAGTTTGCTATGTTTGGAGCTAATAATCCGACTGATATATCTAAAACACAATTATTCTTTTGGAAGTTTGGAGAAAGAATGATTTTGACGCATCATATTATTTTTGGGTATCCAAAAAATAATACGATCTAATATTTCTAAACAAATTTAAATTACGAGAGTTTAATATAATATATGTTGATTGTCTCCTATCTAATTATTTTATTTTGAAAAACTCTGTCATTCCTGCCTAGGCAGGAATCTATTGGAAATTTGTTCTGGATTCCTGCCTACACAGGAATGACAAAATTGTTTTTGGAATGCACATTTTCACTCACTTAAGCATTTTTGTCATGTCGAATTCACATTAAATTGAAGCGAAGTTATTTTAGCTTTTCCAATATTGAGGATGTGTATTTTCAGTAAGTTGATTCCAATAATCTGCAGTTACTTTATGACCATCAAATGTTCTTAGCTTACGTTGATATACCCATATAGTAGGGTTAAAAATCATATCAGTAACCGCTACAGTATATAATTGAGGATCTTCTTCGGTTTTTCTTTTATCTTCTTGAATGAGTACTTCAAACCCGTTATGCTCCAATAATTTCTTTAAAAAATCTGCACGGTTTTTCTCAATTTTTTTCTCAACAAAAGTAACTCTTGTGTCTTCAATACTTCCGAACATATGTTTTCCTGCTAATGCCATAAGTTTTTAAAATTTCAATAATCAAATTCCAAATAAAAAATAATTTCCTAATAAAGGTTTTTACTCAATTCAAAAATATAATCATATAATGGGCTGTATAAACCTAAAACTAAAATACCAACTACAGTAATTAATAATCCAATTCTCATATAAATTTTACTTTTAAAATGAGGAATTGCAGTATCACTTTGTCGTAAAAACATAGCTCTTACAACCAATAAATAATAGTATAATGAAATGGTTACGTTAACAACTGCTATAAACACCAGCCAATAATAGCCTTCACTTGCTGCTGCCATAAACAAGAAAAACTTTCCAAAAAAACCAGCAACTGGAGGAATTCCTGCTAAGGAGAATAAGGCCAACATCATTACTAAACTTAGATTCGGGTTTGTTCTATATAAACCTTCATAATCATTCATGTTTTCTTTTCCTGTTTGTAAAGAAATAGCTTGAACCACACCAAATGCCGCTAAATTTGAAAATACATAAATCAGTACAAAATAAACAACCGTAGCGGCTCCTAATTGATTTCCAATAATTAATCCTAATAGAATAAACCCTGCTTGTGCAATAGACGAAAATGCTAAAAAGCGTTTCATATTTTGCTGTCTTAATGCAAATAAATTGCCTATAAACATGGTTGCAATAGCAATGACATATAGTATATTTTCCCAGATATGCATTAATGGTTTTAAAACCGTAAATAATAAAATCATCAAAACAAAAACAGCTGCTCCTTTTGAAATTACAGATAAATAAGATGCAACACTAATTGGAGCGCCTTCATATACATCTGCAGTCCAGAAATGAAATGGTACTAATGAAATTTTAAATGCAAGTCCTGCAAAGAATAAAATGAACCCTAAAATGGTTAGGTTAGATGCGGTAATTACTACTGTGATTTCTGTAAAATAAATAGATCCTGTTGTGGCATATAACATTGAAATTCCGAAGAGTGATATTCCTGAGGCTAATGCTGCTGATAGGATTAATTTAATTCCTGATTCACTTGAAATACGTTTAGACGTTTCAAAAGCTGCCA